>NZ_BAABBP010000027.1:0-52573 GCF_039538025.1 Comamonas faecalis | reverse complement strand
CCAGCTGTACATTGCCTGCGGCATCTCGGGTGCGATCCAGCACCTGGCGGGGATGAAGGACAGCAAGGTGATCGTTGCGATCAACAAGGACGCGGAGGCGCCGATCTTTGGCGTGGCCGACTATGGGTTGGAGGCGGATTTGTTTGCGGCCGTGCCGGAGATGGCCGCCAAGCTCTGACCATTCCAAGCCGACGCCCACCACGCCAGGAGACAAAACACCATGCAGGCCGAATTCGACACCGTCGCCGCGTGCATACGCCACCACGCCCGCAACCAGCCCACTCACCCGGCGCTGCAGGACGAGCACGCGCAGCTGAGCTACGCCCAGCTCGACGCGCTGATGGATCGCGTGGCCGCCACGCTGCAGCGCGCCGGCGTGCGCCAGGGCGATGTGGTTGCCATCTGCGCGCTCAATTCGGTGCGCATGGGCGCACTGTTCCTGGGGGCGCTGCGCGCGGGCGTGGTGGTGGCGCCGATGGCGCCGTCATCGTCACCCGAGGCGCTGGCCAGCATGCTGGGTGACGCGCAGCCGCGCCTGGTCTTCGTCGACGCCGCCGCGCCGGCGCTGGTGCAAGCTGCGGCACAGCTGCCCTGCGTGGCATTGGAGCCGGGTGCGCCCGGCCAGGGCTGGGACGACTGGCTGGCACCGGCCGGCAGCCAGCCGCAACCGGTGGCGGTGCAGCCGGGCGATGCGTTCAACATCATCTATTCGTCGGGCACGACCGGCGTTCCAAAGGGCATCGTACAGTCGCACGGCATGCGCTGGGCCCATGTACGCCGCGGCGCGCAGTATGGTTACGGGCCCGACGGGCGCACGCTGCTGTCCACGCCGCTGTACTCCAACACCACGCTGGTGATCTTCTTCCCCACGCTGGCCTATGGCGGCACCGTGGTGCTGATGCGCAAGTTCGGCGCCCTCGCTTACCTGCAGCTGGCCGCGCAGCTGCGCATCACCCACACCATGCTGGTGCCGGTGCAATACCAGCGTCTGATGGCGCTGGCGCAGTTCGGCGACTTCGACCTGTCGGCGCTCACGCAGAAGTTCTGCACCAGCGCGCCCTTCCACGCCGCGCTCAAGGCCGAGGTGCTGGCGCGCATGCCCGGGCGCCTGACCGAGCTCTACGGCATGACCGAGGGCGGCGGCACCTGCATCCTGGACGCGCACTTGCACCCGGACAAGCTGCACACCGTGGGCCACCCTGCGCCAGGCCATGACATCCGCCTGATCGACGAGGACGGGCGCGAGGTGGCGCCGGGCGAGACCGGCGAGGTGGTCGGCCATTCGCCAAGCATGATGAACGGCTACCACGGCCAGTCCGACAAGACGCGCGAGGTCGAGTGGTTCGACGCCGCGGGCAAGCGCTTCATCCGCACCGGCGACGTGGGGCGCTTCGACGCCGACGGTTTTCTCACGCTGCTCGACCGGCGCAAGGACATGATCATCAGCGGCGGCTTCAACATCTACCCCAGCGACCTGGAGGCGCAACTGCGCGAGCACCCGGCCGTGGCCGACGTGGCGGTCGTCGGCGTGCCGTCCGAGCAGTGGGGCGAGACGCCGGTGGCCTTCGTCGTGCTCCGCGCGGGCGGCGCCACCAGCGCGGACGAGCTGCGCGACTGGTTCAACCAGCGCGTGGGCAAGACGCAGCGCCTGGCAGACCTGCGCTTCACGCCGGAGCTGCCGCGCAGCGCGATTGGCAAGGTGCTCAAGCGCGAGCTGCGCGAGGCCTTTGCCGCGCAGAACTGAACGGCCGGGCGCAACGATTCGCTGCGCCTATCGCCGCAGTGGAGAAAGCGATTGGACAGCCGATGGCGCGCCGCCCAGAATGGCCGGGCACCGCACCATGGCGCAGCCGGACCGCGATAGGGCGGCGCCGAAACGACGAATCACCACACACAAGGAGACAGACATGCAATCAATGACCCGACGCCAATGGCTGGCCACCGGACTGGGCGGCGCCGCCGCATTGGCCGCGCCGCACGCCAGCTGGGCCCAGGCGGCCTATCCGACCAAGCCCGTGCGCGTGATCGTGCCCTTTGCCGCCGGCGGCACGACCGACGTTGTCGCGCGCCTGGTGCTGCAGAAGATGACCGAGCTGTGCGGCCAGTCCTTCATCGTCGAGAACAAGGGCGGGGCCGGCGGCATGATAGGCACCGAACAGGTCGCCCGCGCCACGCCCGACGGCTACACGCTGCTGCTCAACACCGCTGGCGCGCAGACGCTCAGCCCCGTGATCTACAAGGCGGCCAAGTACGAGGCGCTGGACAGCTTCGAGCCCATCACCCACATCTGCGACGTGAGCTTCATCGTCATCGCGCGCGAAGGCCTGCCGGTCAGCAACATGCAGGAGCTGATCGCGCTGGCGCGCGGGCCCAAGCCGCTGTCCATGTCCTCGGGCAGCAGCATGATCAACCTGATGAGCGAGGAGTTCAAACGCGTCATTGGCGCGCCTGAGACGATCAACGTGCAATACAAGGGCACGGCGCCGCAGATGCAGGCCGTGGTCGCGGGCGAGGTGGACTTCTCGCTCGACTCGTTCGCCTCGGTGGAGATGATCCGCGCCGGCCGCGTCAAGGCGCTGGCCGTGTTCTCGCACGAACGCGCCGCGTCGTTCCCCGACGTGCCCACGCTCACCGAGCTGGGCATCAAGGGCATGGACTTCGCCTCCTGGGCCGGTCTGCTGGCGCCCAAGGGCACGCCCAAGGAGATCGTCGGCTACCTGGCGCAGCAGATGGACAAGGTCATGCAGATGCCCGACGTGCTCGACAAGCTGCGCTCCTACGACTACCTGCCCAAGCGCACCTCGCCCGAGGAGTTCGGCAAGCTGATCGCCGCGGACAACGCGCGCTGGAAGCGCATCGTCGCGGAGACCGGCTTCAAGGTCAGCTGATATGGCTCATACGGCTTTGCGATAGCTACGGCTATCGCTGTGGCTTACGCCTTGCTCAGACCAAAAATCCATCGGTTTTATTTGTCGCATCAAGCATCCAAACACTGCACTAGGGCATAGCTGCGGTGTTCAGCAGCAAGGAAAGCTGGGTGCGGTTCATCACGCCAAGTTCGCGGAAGGCTTGCTTGAGGTACTGCTTGACCGAGCCTTCGGACAGCCCCAGCTCGCCCGCGATCTGCGCATTGGACAGGCCCTGCGCGGCCAGGCGCGCCACGCGCACGATGCGGGGCGACAAGGCAGCCAGTGCGTCGGCATGGCCCCAGACGTCGGATGCGGGCAGTGCGATGGAGGCGGGCGACGTCGCCCTGCCGGCTAGGGCCAGATCAATGGCCGCGCGCAGCCCATCCAACGGGCCGGATTTGTGCAGGATGGCGCGCACGCTGGGCCAGCGCTGCCACTGGCTGGCGTGCGGCAGGGTGCTGGCGCCGCTGAGGATGATGACCGGCAGATCGGGCTGGGCTGCGCACAGGCTGGCCAGGCCCTGCCCGGCGCCCATGCCCGGCATGTAGACGTCGACGATGGCGAGGTGGCAGCCCGGTGGCTGCGTGGTGGCGTGCAAGAGGCTGGTCAGGCTCCAGGCATGAATGAACTCGTAGCAGCCCAGCAGGCCCAGCTGCGCGGCCAGGCCGGCCCGCACGATTTCGTGGTCGTCGGCCAGCAGAATGCGGGTTGCCGTGGTGTGCATGGCGTCCATGATTTGCATCCTTACAAACGGGACAGTTGGGTCAACCAAGCGTGCAGGGTGTCGGGCTTGAGGGGTTTGCGCCAGAAACAGGCGCCCCGCTGGGTGATGGCCTGTATGTCTTGGCTGCCTGCGCCGCCGCTGACAACCGCAACGGGCAAGCCGGGCCAGCGCTGCTGCGCCCAATCGAGCACCTCGTGCGATCGCCTGCCCTGCCCCAGCCAATGGTCGGTGATGAGGCCGTGCACCTGCGGGGCGCCGGCAAGGCAGGGCGCCGGCAGGGCCGCCTTCGCCTGCTCCAGGCCAGCGCGGACCGTTGCCTGCACGCCCCAGCCCTGCAGCAGGGTGCCCAGGGCAAGCCGCGCGGCCGGGTCATCGTCGATCACCAAAATATGCAGGCCGGACGGCAGCATGACGTGCTGCGAAGGTGCCGCTTGCGCGGGTTCGGCGGTCGCGGCGGTGGTGAGGTCGGCACGTGGCAAGGTGATGGAGAACACCGAGCCGCGACCGCGCGCGCTGGCTGGGTGCAAGAGCACACGCGTGTCCATCAGGCCAGCCATGCGCTGGGCCACGGCCAGGCCCAGGCCGTGGCCTTTGTCCAGATGGGTGCGGTCGTCGTCATGCGCGCGGTAGAACTCGTCGAACACGGCGGCGCGATGGGGCTCGGCAATGCCGGGGCCACTGTCCCGCACCTCGAAACGCCAGGCGGGCAAGCCGCCGGTGGTGTGGGCGCGGCGCACGGCCAGCATGACGCCGCCCGTCGGGGTGTAGCGCAGGGCGTTGGACAGCAGGTTGCCCAGCACGCGCCACAGCAGGGCGGGATCAGCCAGTACGGCGGGCACGGCGTCGTGCCGGGGCGTGCGCAGCCACAACGCCAGGCCGCGCTCGTGCGCGGTGGGGCGAAACGCCGCCTCTGCGCGCGCCAGCATGGCGCGCAGGGGCACCGGCATCAGGTCGGCTTGGACGGCCTGGGCATCGATGTGCGCCAGATCCATGATTTCGTCCACCAGCTCGGAAAATTGGGCGACCCCGGTGTTCATCTGCCGCATCAGCGGCGCCTGGTGCGTACCGGCCAGTTGCTCGCTCAGCGCGGCGCCGAGCAACTGCATGGCGTGCGAAAAACGCTGTGTGGCACGCAGCAGCACCAGCCACAAAATCACCATGAAGGCGGCGATGACGGCATGCCCAAACCCCGGTGTGTGCTGGCCGATCCACAGCAGCTGAATCGCCAGGCCGAGCATCAGCGGCGTGGTGATGGCCCAGACCGCCGGCTGCCACAGGCAGTACTGCGTCATGACCACCGCCGAGACGATGACCGCCAGCGAAAGAGCGTACAGGGTGGCCAGCGGGTCAGGCGAGGTGATGGGCCCGTGCGTCCAGGTACCAAACGCAATGCCCGTCAGGGCCATGCGCCATAACAGGGCAAAGGGCCAGGTGGCCTGCAGGCTGCAGCCTGGCGCCAGCTGTGCCGAGATACGACGCTGAAAGAGCCAGCGTTCGATGGCCAGCGCGCTGATGGCGAGCGCCGGCCCCCAGGCCCACCGCCAATTGACGAAGGCGGTCAACAGGCCAGCCACCAGCCACACCGCCAGCAATGTCGCGCGTATGGAGGTTCGAACCCCTTCCATCAGGAGGGTGGCCACCTGGCGCTCCAGCTTTTGCTGTTCGATCGGGTCGTCGCTGACGACGGGGATCTGGCGCAGATGCGACCACAACGGCCCACGCCTGCGCGCGGCGGCAGTGAGACGGGGCGGGGCAGCGGACGGCATAGCGACGCGATAGAGCGGAATGCGTGGGGATGATAGGACAGTGGTTCTCCGGCAATCACGCGCGCCGTGCGGGCCAGCGCTCAGCCACCGACCAGGCGCAGGGCGAGGCTGGCGCCAAAGCCCAGGTAGGCCAGCGCGCCAAACCGGCGCATCTGCAGCGCACCGCCTCGGCCGCCCAGCCAGCGGCACGCACGATGCGCCAGCGCCGCATAGCCGCTGTGTACGCCGAGGGTGACCAGGGCGTGCAGGCCCAGCAGCGCAAGCAATTGCAGCGGCAACGGCTGCGCCCGATCAAGAAATTGCGGCCAGGTCGCCATCACGTACACCAACAAATAGGGGTTGACGCACTGCAGCATCAGTCCACTCACAAAAATGCGGCGCAGTACTCGCCTTTGTGGCTGATCCTGCATGGCCGGCAGCGGCGCGGCACGCCAGGCGCGAACAGCCAGATAAGCCAGAACCCCAACCGAGGCCAGTTCCAGCGCGCGCAGCGCCGATGCCTCGACCGATGCGAGCAAAGCGGCGCCACCCAGCATCGCGGCGGCGCACGTTATGCAGGAGCCGCAAATCAGTCCGGCGATGGCGTACACCGACGCCTTGCGATCGCGGGTCAGCGCCGTGCTCAGGGTCATGAGCACGGCCGACCCTGGCATCAGCACCGTGATCAGACTGAGCGAGAGGAACAAGGGGTAGTGGCTCATGGCAGGAACTAGCAAAGCATCTGGCTCCATGGTGAGCCGAGGCGCTGGGCTGCGCCATTCCCAAAAGTGAATACGTAGGCGGGCGCAACCGCTGCGCGCTCCTACACTGCGGTGCATGACCACAGCCGCCCGCCACCGCCCTACTTCTTCACCCGCCACGCCGCCCACGGCAGCACCGGGCGCCCTGCGTGCCCTGCTGCCGTTTGTGCACCCCTACCGCGGCCGCATCGCACTGGCCGTCGTCTTCTTGCTGCTCGCCGCCCTGGCCACGCTGGTCTTTCCGCTGGTGCTGCGCCAGCTGGTCGACGACGGCCTGCTGCAGCACGGCAGCATCCGCGCCATCACGCTGCGCGTGCACTTCGGGCTGATGTTCGCCGTCGCCGTGCTGCTGGGCGTCTTCACCGCGCTGCGCTACTACCTGATGAGCTGGCTGGGCGAGCGCATCACCGCCGACCTGCGCGCCGCCGTCTACGCCCACGTGCTGCGCCAGAGCCCACAGTTCTTCGAGACCACACAGACCGGCGAGGTGCTCTCGCGCCTGACGGCCGACACCACATTGGTGCAGACCGTCGTCGGCTCCTCGCTGTCGATGGGACTGCGCAACGCGGTGATGGCCATCGGCGCGCTGGCCATGCTGGTGTGGACCAATCCGCTGATCATGTCGGTCGTGCTGGCCGCGGTCGCGCTGGTCGTGCTGCCGGCGATGTGGATTGGGCGCAGCGTGCGCCGCCTCTCGCGCGCCAGCCAGGACCGCGTGGCCGACACCAGCGCGATTGCAGCCGAAGTGCTGGCCGCCATGCCCACGGTGCAGTCCTACACCGCCGAGCCGCGCGAAGCGAGCCGCTTTGCCGGCGCCACCGAGCAGGCATTTCGCACCGCCGTGCGCCGCAGCAGCGCCCGCGCGGCGCTGGTGGCCTTCATCATCATCGCCAACGCGGCGCTGCTGCTGTGGGGGCTGTACCGCGGCAGCATGGCGGTGATCGACGGAGACATGTCGGCCGGGCAGCTGGGCCAGACCGTCGTCTACGCGATGTTCCTGGCGGGCGCCGTCGCGGTGCTCGGCGAGGTCTACGGCGACGTGCTGCGCGCCGCCGGCGCCATGGAGCGGCTCATGGAGCTGCTGCACGCGCACTCGCCGGTGCAGACGCCGGCCGGCGCCCAGCCGCTGCAGGCCGGCGGCGCGCTGGAACTGGTGTTCGACGACGTGGGTTTTCACTACCCGTCGCGCCCGGACAAAGCGGCGCTGGCGGGCATCGGCCTGCAGCTGCGCGCCGGCGAGACCGTGGCGCTGGTCGGCGCCAGCGGCGCCGGCAAATCCACGCTGTTCCAGCTGCTGCAACGCTTCTATGACGTGCAGCAGGGGCGCATTCTGCTGGGTGGGCGCGACCTGCGCACGCTGGATCTGGCTCAGTTGCGCGCGCAGATGGCAGTCGTCGCGCAAGACGCAGTGGTCTTCTCGACGAGCGCGCGTGAGAACATCCGCTACGGCCGCCCCGGCGCCAGCGACGACGAAGTGCACGCCGCGGCGCAGGCCGCGTTTGCCGACGACTTCATCCGCGCCCTGCCCCAGGGCTACGACACCTTTCTGGGCGAGCACGGCGTGCGCCTGTCGGGCGGCCAGCGCCAGCGCATTGCGATTGCGCGCGCGCTGCTCAAGAACGCGCCCATCCTGCTGCTGGACGAGGCCACCAGCGCGCTGGACGCGCACAGCGAGCGTGCGGTGCAGCAGGCGCTCGACGCGGCGCTGAACACAGGCGCCAACGCCCGCATCACGCTGGTCATCGCCCACCGCCTGGCCACGGTGCGCCACGCCACGCGCATCGTCGTGCTCGACGGCGGGCGCATCGTCGAGCAAGGCACGCACGAGGCGCTGATGGCCGCCGGCGGCAGCTACGCGCGGCTGGCGGCGCTGCAGTTTCAGTCCAACCATCAGGGCAAATAAAGCCATGCTCGAAGGCCGATCAAGAATCCGTCAGTCATGGATCCTGACTCGCTCCAGTCCGCAAGAACGGCGCTTCTTGTTCAGACGCCACCGCTGGGGCGCGTTGCCGCACGCGACCTGCGGCGCCCAGGCAGCACCACACTCGCGACCGGCTGGCGCTGCGCAGAGAAAAAGCGATCCATGGCCGCATACATTTCGTTGATCAACGTCTTGCCGTACGCCTGCTCGAGCAACTGATACTGCTGCTCAATCAGCGGCGCGATCGCCGCAACCAAGGCAACAGATTTGTCGGTCGGCCGCACCCACATGCGGCGCTGGTCTTCCTCCATGCGCGTGCGCGTCACCAAGCCCAGGTCTTCCATGCGCGAGAGCAAGCCCGACATGCTGGGACTCAGGATCTGACAGATCTCGCAAATTTCGCGCGGTTCGAGCTGTCCGTGCTCGCTGAGCGTGCGCAGGATGCGCCACTGCTGTTCGGTCAGACCATGGTGGGTCAGGATGGGACGAAAGTGGCGCAACAACTCCTCGCGCGCGCGCAAGAACAGTTGAGGCAGATTGCGGTGGGTGAATTCTTGCGTCATGACGCCTCCTCGTGTGAGTGCACCACGTCAATGGGCACGCTTTCAATATCACTAATATCTTAGTTATTTAACCCAACGATTGCAAGCGTATGCCTGGCGCGCCATACAAGCTCATGGCGCGACTCTTGTGCGCTCTTTGTTTCTCCTTGGCCAGCCTGTCTCTGGGATTTGCACGCCCTTCAAGCGCCGCCAAGCCTCATGACCGCCTCCAGTCCGCCAAAAACCTGGGGCAAACCCTATTTCCTCTTGGCTTGACTCACGAAGATATTAGTATTTCAATTAAAATACTAATATGTTAATGACTAATTTTTCAAAGGAGCCCATCATGAAAGTCCGCACCCTCGCTCTGAGCGCCGTCCTGGCCGCCCTCGTCCCAGCCGCCCTTCCCGTGGCGGCACAGGAGGTCACACTCAAGATCGCCCACTTTCTGCCTTCGGCGGCACCGGCGCAGCAGCAGGTGCTCGAGCCATGGTGTGCCGAGATGAACAAGGAATCGCAAGGGCGCATCCAATGCCAGTTCTACCCTGCGATGCAGTTGGGCGGCACGCCCGCGCAACTGGCCGACCAGGCCAAGAACGGCATTGCCGACGTGGTGTGGACTGCGCCGGGCTATTCGGCCGGACGCTTCCCCCTCATCGAGACATTTGAGCTGCCCTTTGTCGTCAAGGACCCCGTCTCGAGCTCACGCGCCGTCTGGAAGTTCTACCAGGCGCATGCGCAAAAGGAGTTCGCAGCCTACAAGGTGCTGGCATTTCATACCGACGGCGGCCAGGCGTTTCACACCGCCAAGAAGGCGGTTCGCAGCCTGCCCGACATCAATGGGCTGAAACTGCGCACCTCCACGCGCATGGGCGCAAAAACACTGCAGGCACTGGGTGGATCGCCCGTGGCCATGCCTCCAGCGCAGGTGACCGAGGCGATCGCCAAGGGCGTGGTCGACGGCGCGCTCACCGCCTGGGAGCTGCTCTATCCGACCAAGCTGTCGGAAGTCACCAAATACCACACCCAGCCAGCCGCCGGCATGGCCTATCCCTCTGCCACCGTGCTCACCGTGCTGATGAACCAGCGCAAATACGACAGCCTGCCTGCCGACCTGAAGGCCATCGTCGACAAAACCACCGGGGATGCACTGGTCGAGCGCTTTGGTGCAGTCTGGCAATCGGTCAACGAGGACACGCTCAAGCGCATCCAGGAACAAGGCAACGAGGTCATCACGCTTGACCCGGCGCAGACCGATGCACTCAAGCAAGCGGCACGCGGTGTCGAGGACGACTGGATCAAGCAGATGGCAGGCAAGAAGATCGACGGCAAAAAACTGCTTGACGAAGCACGCACACTGGCCGGCACGAACTAAGCCCCACTGGTACAGGAGAGCGACATGCGCGACCCCATGGGCATTCCCAAGGATCTGGTGGAGCACAACCAGACCGAGTACTACCTGATCGGCATCAGCAAGGTCTTGGCCGTCGCCGGTGGTTTGATGTTTCTCGCGCTGATCGCCATGTCGCTGGTGTCCATCGTCGGGCGCAAGCTCGGCTTTGGCTCGGTCAATGGCGACATCGAGCTGATGCAAGCAGGCACAGCGGTGGCGGCCACGGCTTTTCTGCCTTACTGCACCATGCTTGGCGAGCACATCAAGGTGGACTTTTTCACCACCGGGCTGCGCGAATCCATTCGCCGCCCACTCGATGGCGTGACCGAGCTGCTGCTGGCCGCAGCCAGCGCTGTCTTGCTGTGGCGCACGACGCTGTCGGTGTTTGACAGCATGGAGACGCAGGAGACGACACCGCTCGTCGACCTACCGATCTGGATTCCC
Source organism: Comamonas faecalis (assembly GCF_039538025.1). NCBI lineage: Bacteria > Pseudomonadati > Pseudomonadota > Betaproteobacteria > Burkholderiales > Comamonadaceae > Comamonas > Comamonas faecalis. The sequence goes on along the minus strand of NZ_BAABBP010000027.1, from coordinate 42,134 downwards.
ACCGCACTGCTGCTGCCCAGCCTGTTGCTCATGGCCATTTGCGCGTTCTATCGCGGCTGGTCGATGCTGCACCGCCCCACCACCCCCTCCATCCCCACCGCAGGAGAGACACGATGAGCGGAACCGCCATTGGCCTGATCGGATTCGCTTGCCTGCTGCTGATGCTGGTCATTCGCGTGCACATCGCCCTGGCCATGCTGGTCACAGGTGCCGGCATCTACCTGGTGATGAACCACGGTGACGCCAACAGCCTGCTGTTCACCCTGAACAACCTAGTGTATGCGCGCGCCTCCAACTATGACCTGGCCGTCATCCCCCTGTTCATTTTGATGGGCCAGTTCGCCACCCACGGCGGCCTGTCGCGCGCGCTGTTCAAGGCCGCTGGGGCGCTCATTGGCCACTGGCGCGGCGGCCTGGCCATGGCCGCCACCGCCGCCTGCGCGGCGTTCGGCGCCATCTGCGGCTCGTCGCTGGCCACGGCCGCAACCATGGGCCAGGTGGCGCTGCCCGAGCTGCGCGAGAACGGCTACTCGGGCAAGCTCGCCACCGCCACGCTGGCCGCGTCGGGCACGCTGGGCATCATGATTCCGCCGTCGGTGCCGCTCATCATCTACGCAGTGCTGGTGCAGGAGTCGATCGGCAAGCTGTTCATGGCCGCCGTCATTCCGGGCGTCATCGCCGCGCTGGGCTATGTCATCGTCATCCTGATCCAGGTGCGCCGCGACCCCTCGGCCGGCCCCGCCGGCCCCAAGGTTCCGCTCAAGGAAGCCCTCAAGGCGCAGGTGCGCATCATTCCGGTGGTGCTGGTGTTCATCGTCGTCATCGTCGGTATCTACGATGGCTGGGCCAACCCAACCGAGGCCGCGTCGATCGGTGCGGCAGCCTGCGGCATTTTGGCCGTGATCACCGGCGGCCTGCGCCTCAAGGGGACGCTGCTGAGCATTTACGGCACGGCCCACGCCACCGGCATGATCTTCATGATCCTGATCGGCGCCGACCTGCTCAATTCCAGCCTGGCGCTGTCGCAAATGCCCAATGAGCTGGCCGACTTTGTGGTCAACAGTGGCTTGTCGCCGCTGCTCGTGCTCTTCGCCATCCTGGGCATCTACGTGTTGCTGGGCTGTGTCATGGACTCACTGGCCATGATTTTGCTGACCATCCCGATCTTCTACCCCATGGTCATGGGACTGGACTTCTTCGGCATGTCGCTGCAAGACAAATCCATCTGGTTCGGCATTCTGTCGCTGATGGTCGTCGAGATTGGCCTGGTCACGCCACCCGTAGGCATGAACCTGTACGTCATCAACAAGCTGGCCCGTGACGTGCCGCTCAAGGACACCGCAATCGGAGTGATGCCCTTCCTGGCGTCGGACTTCGCACGCATCGTCCTGCTGGTCTTCTTCCCCATCCTCACTCTTGCGCTGCTGCGCTGAAACCCCTTACCGGAGGTCACTGACATGACATTGCAACAGGCCCGTGGCACGGTCTACGGCGTCGTCCTCAACGACGCCATCTCGCGCGAGCGCATCGGCTCGCTCGACGACGCCCCCTACAAGGGCGCACCCAAGGCGCCCGTGCTCTACATCAAGCCGGCCAACACGCGCGCCACCGCCGGGGCAGCGATTGCCCTGCCCGAGGGCGCGTCCAGCGTCGAGGTGGGCGCCACCATCGGCCTAGTGATTGCCCAGCCGGCGGCGCGCGTTGCCCCCGAGTCTGCACTCTCGCACGTCGGCGCCCTGGTACTGGCGGCCGATCTGAGCCTGCCGCACGCAAGCTACTACCGCCCGGCGATTCGCGAGAAGTGCTTCGACCAGTCGCTCGTACTGGGCGCGCCGCAGCCGCTGTGCGACATGGCGGCGCTCGCGCTCGAAACCAGCATCGACGGCCAGAGCGTCGAGCGCTTCGCGCTGTCCGAGTTGCTGCGCGGCCCGGCGCAACTGCTCAGCGAAGTAAGCAGCTGGATGACGCTCTGCCCCGGCGACGTATTGCTTGTTGGCGTGCGCTACCAGGCACCGCAGGCGCGCGCCGGTCAGCACATTCGCATCGACGCCGGCGCCCTCGGTGCACTGCAGTTCGAAATCAAGCAAGGAGGTCAGGCATGAAGCACGGCCGCATTTATCTCAACGGCTCCATCGTTGCCGTCACCCAGGCCGAGGACGGCCGCGTGCGCCTGCCCTCGGGCCAGCTGCTGGACGAGGCGGCCTGCCATTGGCTGGCGCCGGTGCAGGTGGGCACGGTGTTTGCGCTCGGCCTGAACTACGCCGACCACGCCAGGGAGCTGGCCTTCAAGGCGCCCGAAGTGCCGCTGGTGTTTCTGAAAGGCCCCAACACCATCACCGGCCACCGCGCACGCACGCTGCGCCCGCAGGACGCCACCTATATGCACTACGAATGCGAGCTGGCCGTGGTGATCGGCAAGACCTGCCGCAACGTCGCCAAGGAAGACGCGCTGGCACACGTGGCCGGCTACAGCGTGGCCAACGACTACGCCATCCGCGACTACCTGGAGAACTTCTACCGCCCCAACCTGCGCGTGAAGAACCGCGATGGCTGCACGCCGCTGGGCCCCTGGATGGTTGATGCCGCCGACGTGCCCAACCCACAGGCGCTTGAGCTGACCACTCGCATCAACGGCCAGACCACGCAGCGCGGCACGACGGCCGACATGATCTTTGACGTGGCCAGCCTGATCGCCTACCTGTCGTCGTTCATGACGCTCTCGCCGGGCGACGTCATCCTGACGGGCACGCCCGAGGGCCTGGCCGACGTCAAGGCGGGCGACACCGTCGAGACCGAGATCGAAGGCATTGGCTGCCTGGTCAACACCATTGCCAGCGACGCCACTCTTTTGAACATCGCCTGAACAAGGAGCATCCCCATGATCGAGCACATCATCAACGGCCAGAAGGTCGCCAGCGCCGAGACCTTCGAGACCATCAACCCGGCGACCGGCCAGGTGATTGCCGAGGTCGCCAGCGGCGGCGCCGACGAAATCAACGCCGCCGTGGCCGCCGCCAAGGCTGCTTTTCCCAAGTGGGCGGCCACGCCGCTCAAGGAGCGCGCGCGCCTGGTGAAAAAGCTCGGCGAGCTGATTGCCGCCAACGTCAGCGAGATTGCCGACCTGGAAACCGAGGACACCGGCCAGGTGACGGGCCAGACCAAGCGCGTGCTGGTGCCGCGCGCGGCCGACAACTTCAACTACTTTGCCGAGCACATCCAGCACATGCACGGCGAGACCTACGACAGCGACACCGGGCACCTGAACTACACACTGTGGCAGCCCGTTGGCGTGTGCGCACTGATCTCGCCATGGAACGTGCCCTTCATGACCAGCACCTGGAAGACCGCACCGTGCATCGCGTTCGGCAACACGGCGGTGCTCAAGATGTCCGAACTGTCGCCGCTCACTGCCAACCGCCTGGGCGAGCTGGCGCTCGAAGCGGGCATTCCCGCAGGCGTGCTCAACGTCGTACAAGGCTATGGCAAGACAGCCGGGGAGGCGCTGGTGTCGCACCCCGACGTACGCTCCATCTCGTTTACCGGCTCGACGGCAACGGGCAACCGCATCGTCAAGAGCGCCGGCCTGAAGAAATTCAGCATGGAACTGGGCGGCAAGTCGCCCTTCATCATCTTTGACGACGCCGACTACGAGCGTGCCCTGGACGCCGCCGTGTTCATGATTTTTTCAAATAACGGCGAGCGCTGCACCGCCGGCTCACGCATCATCGTGCAGGCCGGCATCTACGACAGATTCGTCGCCGACTTCGCCACCCGCGCCGCAAAAATCACCGTCGGCGACCCGATGGATCCGAACACCATCATCGGCCCGATGATCTCGGCCGCCCACCTGGCCAAGGTGCGCCACTACATCGAACTCGGCCAGCAGGAAGGCGCCAAGCTGGTCTTTGGCGGTGGCACGCCCGACGTGGACGAGAAGTTCAGGAAGGGCTTCTGGGTGCAGCCCACGGTGTTCGCCGACGTGGACAACAAGATGGGCATCGCGCAGGACGAAATCTTCGGCCCCGTGCCCTGCATCATCCCGTTCAAGACCGAAGAAGACGCGGTACGCATCGCCAACGACACCATCTACGGCCTGTCGTCCTACCTGTGGACCAACAACACCGGCCGCGCCCTGCGCCTGGCCAAGGCCATCGAGTCGGGCATGACCTTCGTCAACAGCCAGAACGTGCGCGACCTGCGCCAGCCCTTTGGCGGCTCCAAGGCCTCGGGCACCGGCCGCGAGGGCAACCACTACAGCTACGAAGTGTTCTGCGAGGCCAAGAACATTGCCGTGTCCTACGGCAACCACCACATTCCGCGCTGGGGCGTCTGACCCCGCGGCAATCAACACCAGAGACCAAGGAGACAAGTCATGAAACGTTTTCTGCGCCCTGCGCACCTGCGCGCCCTGGCCCTTGCGGCCGCCCTGGCCATGGCCGGCGGAGTCCAGGCCGAGGAGCTGATGCGCGTGACGCTGCTGGGCACGGGGTCGCCCCGCCCGGCCCCCGACCGCAACGGCCCCAGCACGCTGGTGGAGGCAGGCGGCCAGCGCCTGTTGTTCGACATGGGGCGCGGCAACACCGTCGCCCTGTACCAGCTCAAAGTGCCGATGGGCAGCATCCATGCGCACTTCATCACGCACATGCACTCGGATCACATCAATGGCCTGCCCGATCTGTACCTGACCGGCTGGCTGGGCACGCCCTATGGCGGGCGCAAGCAGCCGCTGCGCCTGTATGGTCCGCAGGGCACCGAGGCCATGGCGCAAAACCTCTACCAGGCGTTTGCCGAGGACAGACGCATCCGTTTTGCCGACGAGGGCTATCCGCTGGCAGGCGCCGAATTTGACGCCAAGGACATCGCCGAAGGCGTGGTGTATGAGCACGACGGCGTCAAGGTCAGCGCCTTCGAGGTCGACCATGGCGACAAGATCAGGCCGGCGTTTGGCTACCGCATCGACTACCGCGGCCACTCGGTCGTGCTCTCAGGTGATACCCGCTACAGCGAGCGCGTGCAAAAAGAAGCCACCGGTGCAGACCTCGTCGTGCACGAGGTGGCCACCGTCTCGGGCGACCCAGAAAAGGTGCTGCGCGACTTTCCTGCCTACCGCGCCATCCTGGATCACCACACCTGGCCTATCGAGGCCGGCCGCCTGTTTGCCGCCGCCCGCCCCAAGCTGGCGGTCTACAGCCACATCGTGATTCCAGCCAATCCCGCCAAGGGCGTTCCACCGGCATCGCCCGAGGAAATCATTGTGCAAACGCGCCAAACCTACGACGGCCCGCTCGTCGTCGGCGAGGACTTGATGCGCTTTTCCGTGACCGGCACCGGCGTCACGCAAATCAAGGACTGAGCCTCGCGCTCGCATTGAAAGGCCCCGACCATGCAACGCCGTCACTTCATCCAAGCCGCTGCGCTGACTACCCTGCCCAGCCTGCCTTTTTTGCACGCTCACGCACAAGAATGGCCGACCCGCCCCATTCGCATCATCGTGCCGTTCACCCCGGGCGGCACGACGGACTTCGTCAGCCGCCTGGTGGCGGCCGAGGCGAGCAAGACACTTGCCCAGACCATCGTGATCGAAAACAAGCCAGGGGCGGGCACCGTCATTGGCGTCGACCACGTGGCCAAGTCCGCCCCCGACGGTTACAGCTTCGTCACCGTGGCCAACAGCTTCACGGCCAACTACACCTTGATCAAGAAGCTCCCCTACGGCGCAACCGACCTGCGCCCGGTGGCGCTCATGGGGCTGTCCGAGCACGTGCTCGCCACGCACCCGGGCAGCGGTCTGACGACAGTGGCCGACATCGCGACACAGGCCAAGTCGGGCAAGCCGCTCAGTTATGCCTCGTTCGGCAACGGCACCTCGGCCCACCTGGCCGGCGAAATGCTCAAGAGCGCACTGGGCGTGGACATCGTGCACGTGCCCTACAAGGGCCAGGCGCCGGCACTATCGGATCTTTTGGGTGGCCAGGTATCGATGATGTTCGGCAACTGGCCTGAATTCCGCTCGCACGTGGAGTCGGGCAAGCTGGTGGCCATCGGCATGGCGACGGCCGAGCGCTCGCAGTACGCGCCGCAAATCCCCACCCTCACGGAACAGGGCGTGCCCGTGGTCTCCAACTCATGGAACGGACTGCTCGCCCCGGCGCAGCTGTCCGACGCCATCACCACACGCGTGAACGCCGCGGTGAACCAGGCCATGCAGACCCAGACCGTGATGGACGCCTTCAAAAAGGGCGGCATCACGGCCAAGAGCGGCACGCCCGAACAATTCGCCGAGTTCCTGCGCAGCGAAACCGAGCGCTATGCCCAGGTGATCCACCAGGCCGGTATCACCATCGACTAATTTTTCAGCCCGGTGTCACACACACCATTCCTCCAGGAGACAACCATGGGAAAACTCGCACTCGCAGCCAAGATCACCCACGTGCCTTCGATGTATCTGTCGGAGATGGATGGGCCGCACAAAGGCTGCCGCCAAGCGGCCATCGACGGTCACAAGGAGATCGCCCGGCGCATGCACGCCGCAGGCGTCGACACCATCGTCGTGTTCGACACGCACTGGCTGGTCAACTCGGGCTACCACATCAATTGCGCGCCGCACTGGGAGGGCATTTACACCTCCAACGAACTGCCGCACTTCATCAAAAACCTGCCGTTTTCCTACGATGGCCGCCCCGAACTGGGCCACGCCATTGCCAAGCGCGCCACCGAGGCGGGCGTGCATACCCGCGCGCACGACAACACCAGCCTGGCTCTGGAATACGGCACGCTGGTGCCGATGCGCTACATGAATGACGACAAAACCTTCAAGGTCGTTTCCGTCGCTGCGCTGTGCACGGTGCACAACATCCCGGACTCGGTGGAACTGGGTCGCGCAGTGCGCCGCGCCATCGAAGAAGACTTCGACGGCACCGTCGCCGTCCTGGCCAGTGGCTCGCTGTCACACCGTTTTGCACAAAACGGGGTGTCCGAGCAGTACTTCCACAAGGTCTGGGATCCCTTCCTGGAGAGCGTCGACCATGAAGTCGTGCGCATGTGGGAAGCGGGCGATTGGAAGCAGTTTTGCGGCATGCTGCCCGAGTACGCCGTCAAATGCCATGGCGAAGGGATGATGCACGACACGGCCATGCTGCTGGGCGTGCTCGGCTGGGACGAGTACCGGGGCAAGGCAGAGGTCGTCACTCCTTATTTCGGCTCGTCAGGCACAGGCCAAATCAACGCCATCTTCCCCATCTGAGCACACTGACCCGGCACGGTGCGCGGGAGCGGCCCCTTCCCGCGCACTCTTCCATCGGAGCCACGCCATGCCCCACCTGATTTATGAAATGACCGACAACCTGGACACATCACAGACCGACATCGCCGGCCTGCTGCGCCAATCCAACCAGGTGCTCATCGACCAAGGCGGGGTGTTTCCCATCGGCGGCATCCGCTCGCGCGTGCACTGGCTGCGCGACTGGTGCATCGCCGACGGCAGCCACCCGAGCGACGCCTTCATCCACGCCACGCTCAAGATTGGTGCGGGCCGCAGTGACGCGGTCAAGCGCGTCGCCGGCGACGCACTGTTCGGGCTGATGCAGCGCCATTTTGCTGCCCAGGCCCAGCAGCGCGGTCTGGCGCTGTCGCTTGAACTCGTCGAGTTCAGCGAGGCCGGCACCTGGAAGCACAACAACATCCATCAGCGCTACAAAAAAGCCGGCGCCTGACAACCCAAGCGAGTAAGCCATGCTGTCCCCCTCCACGATTGCCGCAGCAGCCCAGCGGCTGCACCAGGCCGAAAAAACCCGCCAGCAGGTGCGTCAGATTTCGCTCGACCACCCCGAGATCACCGTTGATGACGCGTATGCCATTCAGAAAGCGTGGTGCGACCTCAAGCGCGCCGATGGCCAGAAAGTCATAGGTCACAAAATTGGCCTGACCTCGCGCGCCATGCAGCAATCCTCGCAAATCGACGAACCCGATTTCGGCACACTGTTCGACGAAATGCTCTACCCCGACGCGGGGCGGATTCCGATGGAGCGCTTCATAGACCCGATGGTCGAGGTCGAACTGGCCTTCATCCTGAAAGACCGCCTGGAAGGCGGGCAGGTCACGATCTTCGACGTGCTGTCTGCCACCGATTACGTGGTGCCGGCCGTCGAGATCATCGACGCGCGCTGCCAGCGCGTCGACCCGGAGACCGGGCGCCCGCGCAAGGTGATGGACACGATTTCGGACAACGCCGCCAACGTCGGCATCATCCTGGGCGGGCGTCCCGTCAAGCCGCAGGAAGTCGATCTGCGCTGGGTTTGCGCGCTGCTGTACAAGAATGGCTGCATCGAGGAGACGGGCGTTGCCGCCGGCGTGCTCAACCACCCTGCCAACGGCATCGTCTGGCTGTCGCGCAAGTTCGCGCCGCACGGCGTGGCGCTGGAGCGGGGGCAGATAATCCTGGCCGGCTCGTTCACGCGCCCGGTGCGCGTGGCACGTGGAGACACCATCCACGTGGACTACGGGCCACTGGGCTGCATCAGCGCGCACTTCATCTGACTCCAAGGAGAGCACTACATGCAGATGCGCACCAACGCATTCAAGCAGGCACTGGCGCAGCGCAGCACGCAGATCGGCCTGTTCCTCGGCCTGGCGAACGCCTACAGCGCCGAGGTGCTGGCCGGCTGCGGCTTCGACTGGCTGCTGATCGACGGCGAGCACGGCCCCAACGACCTGCGCACCATCCTGGCGCAGCTGCAGGCGCTGGCGCCGTACGCCGAGCGCGTGGCGGTGCGCACGCCCGACCACGACAGCGCGCGCATCAAGCAGCTGCTGGACGTGGGCGTGCAGACACTGCTCGTGCCCATGGTGGAAAGCGCCGGACAGGCGCAGCAGCTGGTGCGCGCAATGCGCTACCCACCCGAAGGCATCCGCGGCGTTGGCACCGCGATGGCGCGCGCTGCGCACTGGAACGGCGTGGCCGATTATTTTGCGCAGGCCAACGACCAGATGTGCCTGCTGGTGCAGGTCGAGTCGGCACAGGCGCTCACGCAGATCGAGGCGATTGCCGCCGTGCCCGGCGTGGACGGTATCTTCATCGGCCCGTCGGATCTGGCCGCCTCGATGGGCCACTTGGGCAACCCGGGCCATACGGACGTGAAGGCGGCCGTTGCCGATGGCCTTGCCCGCGTCGCCGCCGCTGGCAAGGCGGCCGGTGTATTTTCGGCAGATCCGCAGACCGCGACGCAGTACCAGAGCCTGGGCGCATGCTTTCTGCTCGTGGGGGTCGACACCCTGCTGCTGCGCAACGCCGCCTGCCAGCTGGCCGCCCGATTCAGCGGCCAGGACAATGCGACCGACGGCGCCGCCTATTGATGAGCAACATTCTGGAGAACCGTTTCATGCCAACCTTGAAAGACCCCGCCCTGCTGCGCCAGGCCTGCTACATCGACGGCGCCTGGGTGGACGCGGACGACGGCGACACCATCGCCGTGACCGACCCGGCCACCGGCGCCGAGATCGCCACCGTGCCGCGTTGCGGCGCGGCCGAGACCGAGCGTGCCATCGCCGCCGCCGAGCGCGCGCTGGTGCACTGGCGCGAGACCACGGCGGCCGAGCGCAGCCGCATCCTGCGCCGCTGGTTCGACCTGATGATGGAGCACCAGGACGACCTGGCCACGCTGATGACCTGCGAGCAGGGCAAGCCACTGGCCGAGTCCAGGGGCGAGATTGCCTACGCCGCCGCCTACATCGAGTGGTATGCCGAGGAGGCCAAGCGCGCCTATGGCGAGGTCATCCCCTCGCCGTTCAAGGATCGCCAGATCGTCGTCACCAAGGAGCCCATCGGCGTGTGCGCAGCGATCACGCCGTGGAATTTTCCCTCGGCCATGATCACGCGCAAGGTGGCGCCGGCGCTGGCCGCGGGCTGCACCATCGTCGTCAAGCCAGCCGAGCAGACGCCGCTGTCGGCGCTGGCGCTGGCCGAGCTGGCCGAGCGCGCCGGCGTGCCCGCGGGGGTGTTCAGCGTCATCACCGGGCGTGCGGCGGCCATCGGCGGCGCGATGACCGCCAGCCCCACGGTGCGCAAACTCACCTTCACCGGATCGACCGAGGTCGGCCAGTTGCTGATGCAGCAGTGCGCGGGCACGCTGAAAAAACTCTCGCTGGAGCTGGGCGGCAACGCGCCGTTCATCGTCTTCGACGACGCCGACCTGGACGCGGCGGTGGCCGGCGCCATTGCCTCCAAGTACCGCAACGCCGGCCAGACCTGCGTGTGCTCCAACCGCTTCCTGGTGCAGGCCGGCATCTACGACCGCTTTGCCCAAAAGCTGGCCGAGGCCGTGGGCGAGCTGTCCGTCGGCAACGGCATGGACGCCGGCGTGGTGCAAGGCCCGCTGATCGACCAGGCGGCCATCGACAAGGTCGACCACCTGGTGCAGGACGCGGTGGGCCGCGGCGCCAAGGCCATCACCGGCGGCGCCCGCCATGCGCTGGGCGGCACCTGGTTCCAGCCCACGGTGCTCACCGACGTGCGCGACGACATGGCGGTGATGCGCGAGGAAATCTTCGGCCCTGTGGCGCCGCTGCAGCGTTTCGAGAGCGAAGCAGACGCCGTGCGCCTGGCCAACGACACACCGTTCGGCCTGGCAGCCTACTTCTATTCCAGGGATCACGCGCGCGTCTGGCGCGTATCGCGCCAACTCGAATACGGCATGGTCGGCATCAACACCGGCGCCATCTCCACCGAAGTGGCACCGTTTGGCGGCGTCAAGTACTCGGGCATCGGCCGCGAGGGCTCGCGCCACGGGCTGGACGAGTACATGGTGATGAAATACCTGGCGATGGGCGGGCTGTAAATACACGCACCACGCAAAAACGCCCCTGAACCAGGGGCGTTTGTCATTTGCGAATCACTGCAGGGTCTCCTTGGCCGCAGGGGGCAATAGCAGCGGCAGTACCTCAATGCCTTCGTCGAGCAGTTGCGCGGTCTCCCGGGCCGTGGCCTGCCCGCGGATCGCGCGTTCGTCGATTTCGCCGTAGTGCATGCGCCGCGCCTCCTCGGCAAAGCGCTCGCCCACGTCTTCGGTGCGCGCGACGATGTTGCGCGCCAACTCCAGCCAGGCGGCCTGCAGCTGCGGATTGGCCATGACGGCGGATGTCGCCGCCGGCGCGGGTTGCGAGGCCTGCACCGCGGGCGGCCTGCCCGCCTCCTGCGCGGAGGTACCCAGATTCAGGCGTGGCGCGCTGGGCATTTTTTGCACTGCGCTGCTGGCGCAGATCGGGCATTGCACCAGGCCACGGCCAAGCTGGTTCTGGAAGTCGTCTTCGCTGGAGAACCAGCCCTCGAAGCGGTGACCTGCGGGGCCGCACTGCAGATCGAGCACCTTCATGGCGACCTTAGTCGTTCTCTCTCAGCGACGATGAGCGCATCAGGTAACGGTAGACGAATCCGGGAAACGCCAGCGTCAGAAACAAGGTTCCGGTGATGGCGTAGAACTCCCAGCCCTGGGGCGCGTTCTGGCCGACCTTGCGCTCGATGAACAAAGCAAGCGCGCCGACGATGAAGTACAGCACGATCAGTTCGACCAGACGCAGCCCCAGCGGCTTGACCGCGCGCACGCGGGGGCCGACGAGAAACCAGCGTTCGGTCATGAAAGGCAGGTTGGCGGCCACCAAGGCCGCCACGATCACCAGCCAGATGGCTGCACCTTGCGTCATCGGCTTGCGGTCACGAAGCCAGCGCCCGCCCGATGGCATCGGCGCACAGCGCCATCAGCCCGCCCGGCAGCACGCCCAGTGCCAGCACCAGCAGCCCGTTGGCCGACAGCACCACGCGAATGTCCAGCGGCGCGGCGGTCTTGGTGACCGTCAGCGGTGCGTCGAAGTACATGACCTTGACCACGCGGATGTAGTAGAAGGCGCCGATCAGCGACATCACGACCGCGAACACGGCCAGCGCCACGTGCAGGCCAGAGCCCGAAGCAATCAGCGCCTGCAGCACCGCCAGCTTGGCGTAGAAGCCCACCAGTGGCGGAATGCCGGCCAGCGAGAACATGCACACGGCCATCACGCCGGCATACAGCGGGCTGCGGCGGTTCAGGCCGGCCAGATCGGCGATCTCCTCGCTCTCGAAACCCTGGCGCGCCAGCAGCGTGATCATGCCGAAGGCGGGCAGCACGGTCAGCACGTAGGTGGCCAGATAGAACATGGCCGAGCTGTAGGCGTTCTGCGCGGCGTGCGCGTCCATCTGGCCGTCGACCACGCCCGACAGCAGGCCCAGGAACAGAAAGCCCATGTGCGAGATGGTCGAGTACGCCAGCATGCGCTTCAGGTTGGTCTGCAGCACACCGGCGATGTTGCCCACCAACAGCGAGAAGAAGGCCAGCACGGCCAGCATCTGCTGCCAGTCGATGGCCAACGCCAGCATGCCGTCGACCAGCAGGCGCATCGTCATGCCGAACGCCGCGAACTTGGGCGCCGAGCCGATGAACAGCGTGATGACCGTGGGCGCGCCCTGGTAGACGTCCGGAATCCACATGTGAAACGGCACGGCGCCAAACTTGAACGCCAGGCCGGCCACGATGAAGACCACGCCGAACACCAGCACCTGGTGGCGGATCTGGCCCTCGTTGATCGCCTTGAAGACCTCGCCGATGTCCAGCGAGCCGGTGGCGCCGTAGATCATCGACAGGCCGTACAGCAGGAAGCCGCTGGCCATCGCACCGAGCACGAAGTACTTCATCGCCGCCTCGGTGGCCGTGGCGTCGTCGCGGCGCAGCGCGACCAGCGCATAGCTCGACAGCGTGAGCAGCTCCAGCCCCAGGTAGATCACCAGGAAGTTGTTGGCCGAGATCAGCACGCACACGCCCAGCAGCGCCAGCATGGTCAGCGTGAACAGCTCGCCGCCGCGCAGCATCTCGCGGTCGTGCGCGTAGTGGCGGCCGTAGACCAGCGTCACCATCACCGACAGCGTGGCAAAGCACTTGAGCCAGTTGCCCATGGCGTCGCTCACCACCATGTTGCCCCAGCCGTAGAAGGTGTTGCCGCCGCTGGCGTACATGGCCTGCAGCGCGGCCACGACGGCCAGCGTGAGCATGGTCAGCACGTAAGTGGTGGTGCGGTGCGCGCTCTTGACGCCCAGGTCGACCAGGGCGATCACACAGGCCATGACCAGCAGCACGATCTCGGGGTAAATCGCCAGCCAGCTGATGTTGTCAATCATCTTGTATCTCTCGCTTCGCTTGTCGGGTCAGGGGAGCTTGGACTGCGCCACATGCTGCAGCAGCTGCGCCACCGAGACGTCCATCACGTCGGTGAAGGGCTTGGGGTAGATGCCCATGAAGAGCACCGCAATCGCTAGCACCCCCAGCACCAGGAATTCACGGGCGTTGATGTCGCGCATGCCGCGCACCTTCTCGTTGGTGATGGCGCCCAGGTAGACGCGCTTGTACATCCACAGCGAGTAGCTGGCGCCCAGGATCAGCGCCCAGGCGGCGCCCATGCCGACCCAGAAGTCGTAGCGCACCGAGGCGATGATGACCATCCACTCGCCGATGAAACCGGCCGTGGCGGGCAGGCCGCAGTTGGCCATGAAGAACAGCAGCGCAAACGCCGAGAACTTGGGCATGGAGTTGACCACGCCGCCGTAGTCGGCGATCTCGCGGGTGTGCAGGCGGTCGTAGAGCACGCCAATGCACAGGAACATCGCGCCCGAGACGAAGCCGTGGGCAATCATCTGCGCCAGGCCGCCGGAGACGCCCAGGTCGTTGAAGATGAAGAAGCCCAGCGTGACGAAGCCCATGTGCGCCACCGACGAGTAGGCGACCAGCTTCTTCATGTCTTTCTGCACGATGGCCACCAGGCCGACGTAGATCACCGCGATCAGAGAGAAAGTGATCATCAGCCAGGCCCACTCGTGCGCCGCGTCGGGCGCGATCGGCAGCGAGAAGCGCACGAAGCCGTAGGCGCCGAGCTTGAGCATGATGGCCGCCAGCACGACGGAGCCGCCGGTGGGCGCCTCGACGTGCACGTCGGGCAGCCAGGTGTGCACCGGCCACATCGGCACCTTCACAGCAAACGCGGCGAACAGCGCGAAGAACAGCAGTGTCTGCGCGGTGCCCGGCAGCGGCAGCTGGTGCCAGGCCTGGATGTCGAAGCTGCCGCCCGCCTGGTTGTACAGGTAGATGAAGGCGATCAGCGTCAGCAGCGAACCGAGCAGCGTGTACAGGAAGAACTTGAACGCAGCGTAGATTTTTCGCGGCCCGCCCCACATGCCGATGATCAGGTACATCGGGATCAGCGTGGCCTCGAAGAACACGTAGAACAGCATGCCGTCGAGCGCGCTGAACACGCCGACCATCAGGCCCGACAGGATCAGGAACGCGGCCATGTACTGGTAGACGCGCTCGGTGATCGACTCCCACGAGGCCAGCACGACGACCACGGTGATGAACGCGGTCAGCGGCACGAACCACATCGAGATGCCGTCCACCCCCAGGTGGTAGTGCATGTTGAAGCGCGTGATCCAGCTCGCCTTCTCGACGAACTGCATCGCGGCGGTGCTGGTGTCGAAACCGCTGATGACCGGCAGCGTGACCAGCAGGCCCAGCAGCGCGCCCACCAGGGCGATCCAGCGCGCGGCACCCGCGTGCTTGTCACTGCCGAAAGCCAGCAGCGCGACGCCAAAAACGATGGGCGTCCAAATGGCAAGACTCAACAAACCCATTTGTTTTTTACTCCTACTTGTTGAGCCACACGAAATACGTCATCAGGGCGAACAGGCCCAGAATCATCAAGAGCGCGTAGTGGTACAGCAGGCCTGACTGCGCACGGCGCAGCACGGCCGAGATGCGCGCCACCAGCTTCCACGAGCCGTTGACCACCGCGCCGTCGATCAGGCCCTGGTCGGCGCCCTTCCACAGCGCAATGCCCAGGCCGCGCGCGCCCAGCGCCACGACGTTCTCGTTGAACCAGTCCATGTAGTACTTGTTGTCCAGCAAGGTGTAGATGGGGCTGAACATGCGCTTGAGCGCCGCCGGCACCGCCGGGTTGACCAGGTACATGTAGTAGGCCACCAGCACGCCGGCCAGCGACAGCCAGAACGGTGCGGTCTGCACACTGTGCAGCGCCATGGCCAGCGGGCCGTGGAACTCCTCGCCCAGGAAGGTCATGGCGGCATGGCGGGCGTGGTCGACGAAGATCACGTCCTTGAAGAAGTCGCCATGCAGCATGGGCGTGACGTACATGAAACCGATCACGACCGAAGGAATCGCCAGCAAGATGAGCGGCACCGTCACCACCCAGGGCGACTCGTGCGGCTTGCTGTGCTCGCCGCGGTGGTGGTGCGGGTCAGGCTCTTCCTGCACGTCGTGGCCGGCGTCCGGGTTCTGGTCATAGCGCTCGGGGCCATGGAACACCAGGAAGTACATGCGGAACGAGTACAGCGCCGTGACGAACACGCCGGCGAGCACCGCGAAGTGCGCAAAACCGGCCGCCGGCAGCGTGCTGGCGTGCACCGCCTCGATGATGCTGTCCTTGGAATAAAAACCCGAGAAGAAAGGCGTGGCGATCAGCGCCATCGAACCCAGCAGCGTGGTGATCCAGGTGATTGGCATGTATTTGCGCAGGCCGCCCATCCAGCGGATGTCCTGGTTGTGGTGCATGCCAATGATGACCGAGCCCGCGCCCAGGAACAGCAGCGCCTTGAAGAAAGCGTGCGTCATCAGGTGGAACACCGCCACCGAGTAGGCCGACGCGCCCAGCGCCACCGTCATGTAGCCCAGCTGCGACAGCGTCGAGTAGGCAATGACGCGCTTGATGTCGTTCTGGATGATGCCCAGAAAGCCCATGAACAGCGCGGTGATCGCGCCGATGACCAGCACAAAGTTTAGCGCCGCGTCGGTCAGCTCGAACACCGGCGACATGCGCGCCACCATGAAGATGCCGGCCGTCACCATCGTCGCGGCGTGGATCAGCGCGGAGATCGGCGTCGGACCTTCCATCGAGTCGGGTAGCCACACGTGCAGCGGAAACTGCGCGCTCTTGCCCATGGCGCCGATGAACAGGCAGATGCAGGCCACCGTGAGCATCATCCAGTCGGTGCCGGGGAAGAGGATTTGTGCCAGGCCTTCGCGCTGCGCAAAGATCTCGGCGTAGTCGAAACTTCCAGCGTAGGCCGCCAGCAGGCCGATGCCCAGGATGAAGCCGAAGTCGCCCACGCGGTTGACCAGAAAGGCCTTGAGGTTGGCGAAAATGGCGGTCGATTTTTTGTACCAGAAGCCGATCAAGAGATAGGACACCAGGCCCACCAGTTCCCAGCCGATGAACAACTGGAGCATGTTGTTGCTCATCACGAGCATCAGCATCGAGAAGGTGAATAGCGAAATGTAGGAGAAGAAGCGGTTGTACCCCTCGTCCTCTTCCATGTAGCCGATGGTGTAGATGTGCACCATCAGCGACACGAAGGTCACCACGCACATCATCATCGCGGTCAGGCTGTCGATCAGGAAGCCGATCTCCATCTTCAGGCTTCCGACGGTCATCCAGGCGTAGATGGTGTCATTGAAGCGCGCGCCGTCGACGGCTACGCCGTACAGCACCATGGCAGAGACGATGAACGACGCCAGCACACCCAGGATGGCCACTGTGTGCGATGCGCGGCGGCCGAACCAGTTGCCGCCAAAGGCCGTGCCGAACAGGCCGGCCAGCAGGGAACCCGCCAGTGGCGCCAGCGGCACCACCAGCAGGGTCGAAGCAGAAAGGGTTTGACTCATTCTTGTGAACCTTGCAAGTAACGGTGGGCCCTCACCCCTTGAGGGTGTTGAGGTCTTGCGCGTTGATGCTGGACTTGTTGCGGAACAGCAGCACCAGGATGGCCAGGCCAATGGCCGACTCGGCCGCCGCAACGGTCAGGATGAAGAACACGAAGACCTGGCCGTGCATGTCACCCAGATAGTGCGAGAACGCGACGAAGTTGATGTTCACCGCCAGCAGCATCATCTCGATGGCCATCAGCAGGACGATCAGGTTCTTGCGGTTCAGAAAAATGCCGACGACCGACAGAGCGAACAGCATCGCGCCGATCGACAAATAATGTCCCAGGGACAGGCTCATGCTTTCTTCTCCTCGGCAGCGGCTGCCTCTTGCTGCGGCGCTTCGGCGCGCTGAGTGGCTTTCATGCTGACCAGCTCGAAACGCTCCTCGGCGCGCACGCGCACCGCGTCGCTGGCGTCGATGGCCTTGGAGTCCTTGCGCTTGCGCAGCGTCAGCGCAATGGCCGCAATCATCGCCACCAGCAGAATCACCGCGGCGATCTCCACCGGGTACAGGTACTGCGTGTACATCAGCCGGCCCAGCGCCTGGGTGTTCGAATAGGGAATCACCTGTCCGGCTGCGTCGACCATGGTCGCCAGCGCCTTGGGATCGTCCATGCCGCGAAAGCCGGCCATCAGCACCGCCGCCATCTCGAACGCCACCACCGCGCCGATGAGCGCCGCCAGCGGGAAATGGCGCCAGAAACCCTGGCGAATCGTGTCGATGCGAATGTCCAGCATCATCACGACGAACATGAACAACACCATCACCGCGCCCAGGTAGACGAGCGCCAGCACGATGGCCAGAAACTCCGCCTCCAGCAGCAGCCACAGGCCCGAGGCCTGGGTGAAGGCGAGGATCAGGTGGAGCACGGCGTGCACGGGATTGCGCGCCGTGATGACCCGGAAGGCCGCGTACAGCAGCACCACCGAGAACAGGTAGAAGAAACCGGTCTTGACGTCCATGGAGCGGGTCTTTTCAAAAAATCGGAACGGGCAATCGCCGGATCAGCGGTATTTCGCGTCGGCCGCCCGGGCCTTGGCGATCTCGTCTTCGTAGCGGTCGCCCACGGCCAGCAGCATGTCCTTGGTGAAGTACAGGTCGCCGCGCTTCTCGCCGTGGTATTCGAAGATGTGCGTCTCGACGATGGAGTCGGTCGGGCAGCTCTCCTCGCAGAAGCCGCAGAAGATGCACTTGGTCAGGTCGATGTCGTAGCGCGTGGTGCGGCGCGTGCCGTCCTCGCGCTGGGTCGACTCGATCGTGATCGCCTGCGCCGGGCACACGGCCTCGCACAGCTTGCAGGCAATGCAGCGCTCCTCGCCGTTCTCGTAGCGGCGCAGCGCATGCAGGCCGCGAAAACGCGGCGACAGCGGGGTCTTCTCCTCGGGGTAGTTGATCGTGACGTGGCGCGCGAAGGCGTAACGCCCGGTCAGCACCATGCCCTTGGCCAGTTCCCAGAGCAGAAAGCTTTTGAAGAAATCCTTCAGCGAAAAGGATGCAGGAGCAGCAACAGACATCGGTGACCCCGCTTATTTCCAGATGTTCAGGGGCGACAGCAGCCAGCCGCCCACGATCAAGAGCCACACCAGCGTGACCGGGATGAAGATCTTCCAGCCCAGACGCATGATCTGGTCATAGCGAAAGCGCGGGAAGGTAGCGCGGATCCAGATGAACATGGACACCACGAAGGCTGTCTTGATACCCAGCCAGATCCAGCCGGGGATGAAGTCCAGGGCGCCGATCGGCGACAGCCAGCCGCCCAGGAACATGATCACGGCCAGGATGGAGACCAGCCACATCGCGGCGTACTCGGCCAGGAAGAAGATGGCAAAGCCCATGCCCGAGTATTCGACCATGTGGCCTGCGACGATCTCGGACTCGCCCTCGACCATGTCGAACGGATGGCGGTTGACCTCGGCCACCGCGGAAACCAGGTAGACGATGAAGATGGGCAGCAGCGGCAGCCAGTTCCACGACAGAAAGCCCAGGCCCACGTCGGTCATGGTGCCGCGGCTTTGCACCATCACGATCTCGGTCAGGTTCAGGCTGCCCGAGACCATGACGACGACCAGGAAGCAAAAGCCCATCGCGATTTCGTAGCTGACCATCTGCGCCGAGGCGCGCAGCGCGCCCAGGAAGGCGTACTTGGAGTTGGACGCCCAGCCGGCAATGATGACGCCGTAGACCTCGATGCCCGCGATCGCCATGATCAAGAGCAGGCCGGCGTTGATGTCGGCCACCGCCACCTGCGGCCCGAATGGAATCACCACCCAGGCGGCCAGCGCCGGCATGATGGCCATGATCGGCCCGAGGATGAACAGCCCCTTGGCCGCGGCCGTCGGCTGGATCAGCTCCTTGGTCAGCAGCTTCAGGCCATCGGCGATCGGCTGCAGCAGGCCCCAGGGGCCGACGCGGTTGGGGCCGGGTCTCACCTGCATCCAGCCCAGCAGCTTGCGCTCCCACAGCGTCAGATAGGCAATCGCCAGCATCAGCGGAGCGACCACGCAGATGATCTTGATCAGGTTCCAGATGACCGGCCAGGCCACGCCCGCCCACCAGGGTGCGGCGACCAGTTCCAGGCCGCCGTTGTACAGCGCGTCGATCATGCAGCGCCTCCTTCACGTGCGGCGCGAGCGTCGGCCGTCAGTTGCAATGCCGGTGAGCGGCGCACCAGGCCGTCGAGCTGGTAGATGCTGGCCGACACCGGCTCGGCGCAATCGCCGGGCTGGGCGGTCAGTGCGGCGCCGCTGGCGTTGCTGAGCGTCTGTGCGGGCAGCCAGGCCAACGCCTCGGCCGGTTGGCCGGTGGCGGCGGCAAGCACCTGCTGCGAGTCATCGAAATCCATGCCGTCGAGCTGCATCAGATTGGCCAGCACGCGCAGCACCTTCCAGGCCGGGCGCGTCTCGCCCAGCGGCTTGACCACGGCGTGGAAGCTCTGGATGCGGCCTTCGGCGTTGACGAAGCTGCCCGAGGTCTCGGTGAACGGCGCGATCGGCAGCAGCACGTCGCTGAATTCCATGTTGGCCTTGAACGGGCTGAGCGTGACCACCATGTCGACCTCGCCCAGCCCCTGGGCCGCGGCGGCACCAGCGGCCGAGTCGAACTCGGGCTCAGTATTGAGCAGCAGCGCCGCCTTCAGGCCGCCGGCCAGCATCTGAGCCGCATGCAGGCCGTCTTGCTGGGGCTGCGCGCCTACGTACTGCGCGCCGACGGTGTTGGCCGCCTCACCCAGGTAGCCGACGCTGGCGCCCGTCTGCTCGCCGATCCAGTTGGCCAGCGCCAGCAGGGTCGATGCGTGCGCGTGGTGCGCGGCCGCGTTGCCCAGCAGTATGGCCTTGCGCTCGCCGGCCAGCAGCATGGCTGCGATGGCTCGCGCCTTCTCGCCGACCTGCGCCACCGCTGCGGGAGCGGCAACGCCCTTGGTCTCGGCCACGGCGGCTGCAACCTGGGCCAGCGCATCGGCCCAACCATTGGCGGGTGCGAGCAGTTGGTGTGCCACCGGCATGGCCCAGTCGTAAGCCACGGTGCTGATTGCTGCGACAGTCGCGCCATGGCGTGTGGCCTGGCGGATGCGCTGGGCGAACAGCGGATGGTCTTTGCGGATGTTGGAGCCGACGACCAGCGCCGATTGCAAGTTGGTGAGCGATGCAATCGTCGTGCCCAGCCAGCGCACGCCCTGCGCCTTGGCGAACTCGGCGTGGCGCAGGCGGTGGTCGATGTTGTCGCTGCCCAGGCCGCGCACCAGCTTGCCGGCCAGGTACAGCTCTTCGAGCGTGCTGTGCGGGCTGACCAGCGCGCCGATGGCGCTATTGCCGTGCTTCTCGCGCACGCACTTGAGTCCGTTGGCCACGTATTCCAGCGCGGTCTGCCAATCGACTTCCTGCCACTGGCCGCCCTGCTTGAGCATGGGCTGGGTCAGGCGCTCGGGGCCGTTGAGCGCCTCGTAGGAGAAGCGGTCGCGGTCGGCGATCCAGCACTCGTTGACGTCCTCGTTGTCGAACGGCACGACGCGCATGACCTTGTGGTTCTTGACCTGCACGATGAGGTT
Organism: Comamonas faecalis; assembly: GCF_039538025.1. Lineage (NCBI taxonomy): Bacteria > Pseudomonadati > Pseudomonadota > Betaproteobacteria > Burkholderiales > Comamonadaceae > Comamonas > Comamonas faecalis. The sequence continues at coordinate 21,298 of NZ_BAABBP010000027.1, read as the reverse complement.
GGCGCCGGTGGAGTCGTGCGGGCTGATGCTCTTGCGCCGCGACAGTTCCCAGGTGCGGGCGCTGAAGCGAAACGGCTTGCTGGTGAGCGCGCCGACCGGGCAGATGTCGATCATGTTCCCCGACAGCTCGGAGTCGACCGAGTCGCCATGCACCACGTCGATCTCGGCATGCTCGCCGCGATTGACCATGCCCAGCTCCATGATGCCGCCAATCTCCTCGCCAAAGCGGACGCAGCGCGTGCAATGGATGCAGCGCGTCATCTCCTCGGCAGAGATCAGCGGGCCGAAGGTCTTGCGCAGAACGACGCGCTTCTCCTCGCCATAGCGCGAGGCCGAGGCGCCATAGCCGACGGCCAGATCCTGCAGCTGGCACTCGCCGCCCTGGTCGCACACCGGGCAGTCCAGCGGATGGTTGATCAGCAGGAACTCCATGACGGATTCCTGCGCCTTGATCGCCTTGTCGGTCTTGGTGCGCACGATCATGCCCTGCGTCACCGGCGTGGCGCAGGCGGGCATGGGCTTGGGCATCTTCTCGACGTCCACCAGGCACATGCGGCAGTTGGCGGCAATCGAGAGTTTCTTGTGATAGCAGAAGTGCGGAATGTAGACGCCGGCCTCCTCGGCCGCATGCATCAGCATGCTGCCTTCGGCGATCTCCACCTTCTTGCCGTCCAGTTCAATTTCAACCATATGCTTGTCCCGCCTCAGGCTGCCTTGGCAGCTTGTGCGGCCTCGATCTTGGCCACGAACTCGTGCCTGAAGTGCTTGATCATGGCGCGCACCGGCATGGCCGCCGCGTCGCCCAGCGCACAAATCGTGCGCCCCATGATGTTGAAGGCCACCTGGTCGAGCTTCTCGATGTCCTCGGGGCGCCCCTGGCCATGCTGGATGCGGTGCACCATGCGCCACAGCCAGCCCGTGCCCTCGCGGCAGGGCGTGCACTGGCCGCAGGACTCGTGCATGTAGAAGTACGACAGGCGCTGAAGCGATTCGACCATGTCACGCGAATCGTCCATCACGATCACGGCCCCCGAGCCCAGCATGGAGCCGGCCTTGGAGATGCTGTCGTAGTCCATCGTGCACTCGTTCATGATGTCCGCCGGCAGCACCGGAGACGACGAACCGCCCGGGATCACCGCCTTGAGCTGGCGGCCCTTGCGCACCCCGCCGGCCAGTTCCAGCAGCGTGGTGAAGGGCGTACCCATTGGAACCTCGTAATTGCCCGGACGCTCGACGTCGCCCGAGACCGAGAAGATCTTGGTGCCGCCGTTGTTGGGCTTGCCGCACTCCAGGTAGGCCGCTCCGCCGTTTCGGATGATCCAGGGCACGGCCGCGAAGGTCTCGGTGTTGTTGATCGTCGTCGGCTTGCCGTACAGGCCGAAGCTGGCCGGGAACGGCGGCTTGAAGCGCGGCTGGCCCTTCTTGCCTTCGAGCGATTCGAGCAGCGCGGTCTCCTCGCCGCAGATGTAGGCGCCGAAGCCGTGGTGCGCGTGCAGCTCGAAGTTGAAGCCGCTGCCCAGAATGTCGTCGCCCAGGTAGCCTGCGTCGCGCGCCTGTTGCAGCGCGACCTCGAAGCGCTCGTAGACTTCGAAGATCTCGCCGTGAATGTAGTTGTAGCCCAGTGAAATGCCCATCGCGTAGGCGCCGATGATCATCCCCTCGATCACGATGTGGGGGTTGTACATCAGGATGTCGCGGTCCTTGCAGGTGCCCGGCTCGCCCTCGTCCGAGTTGCACGCCAAGTGCTTCTGACCCGGGAACTGGCGCGGCATGAAGCTCCACTTCAGCCCCGTCGGAAAACCCGCACCGCCGCGCCCGCGCAGGCCGGACTCCTTGACCGCGGCAATGACCTGATCCTGGGTCATACCCTCGCCGCCGTCCTTGCCCAGAATTTTCTTGAGCGCCTGGTAGCCACCGCGCGCCTCGTAATCCTGCAGGCTCCAGTTGCTGCCGTTCAGGTCGGCATAGATCTGCGGATTGATGTGGCGGTCGTGAAAACAGCTCTCAAGCCCCGTGGCCTTGAACTGCTGCAGTACTTGCGCAATCGTGCTCATGCCTGCTCCTTTGCCGTGCGCAGGCCGTCGACCAGCTGGTCCAGGCGCTCGCCATCCATGAAGCTGCACATGTCGCGGTCATTGACCAGCATCACCGGCGCGTCGGCGCAGGCGCCCAGGCATTCGCACTGCTGCAGGGTGAACAGGCCGTCGGCCGTCGTGTCGCCCATCTTGATGCCCAGTTTTTCTTCCAGGCGGTGCAGCGCTTCGTTGCCGCCGCGCAGCTGGCACGGCAGGTTGGTGCACACGGCCAGCTTGTACTTGCCGACCGGGTGCTGGTTGTACATGTTGTAGAAGGTCGTGACCTCATGCACCGCAATCTCTGGCATGCCCAGGTAGGCGGCCACTTCGGCCTCGGTCTGCTGGCTGATCCAGCCCTGCTCCTGCTGCACGATGGCCAGACACGCCATCACCGCAGACTGCTTGCGCTCGGGTGGATACTTGGCCACCTCGCGGGCAAAACGCGCTTTGGTCGCTTCGCTAATCATCGGTCAATCTCCCCGAACACGATGTCCATCGTGCCAATAATGGCCACGGCGTCGGCAATCATGTGGCCGCGTGTCAGCTCGTCGTAGGCCGCCAGGTGGGCAAAGCCGGGAGCGCGGATCTTCAGGCGGTAAGGTTTGTTGGCGCCGTCGCTGACCAGATAAATGCCGAACTCGCCCTTGGGATGCTCCACCGCTGCATAGGCCTCGCCCTCGGGCACGCGGAAACCCTCGGTGAACAGCTTGAAGTGGTGGATCAAGTCCTCCATGCCGGTCTTCATGCGCTCACGTGGTGGCGGCGCCACCTTGTAATTGTCGATGATGACAGGCCCGGGGTTGGCGCGCAGCCACTGCACGCACTGCTCGATGATGCGCGCCGACTGGCGCATCTCGGCCACGCGCACCAGGTAGCGGTCGTAGCAGTCGCCGTTCTTGCCCACCGGAATGTCGAAGTCCAGGCGGTCGTACACCTCGTAGGGCTGCTTCTTGCGCAGATCCCAGGCAATGCCCGAGCCGCGCAGCATCGGGCCGGTCATGCTCAGGTTGAGCGCGCGCTCGGGCGTGACCACGCCAATGCCCACGGTGCGCTGCTTCCAGATGCGGTTGTCGGTCAACAGCGTCTCGTACTCGTCGACATAAGTCGGGAAGCGCTTGATGAAGTCCTCGATGAAGTCCAGCAGCGAGCCCTGGCGATTACGGTTGAGCTCATCCACGGCGCGGGCATTGCGCAGCTTGTTGGGCTTGAACTGCGCCATGGTGTCGGGCAGGTCGCGGTAGACACCGCCCGGGCGGAAGTAGGCCGCATGCATGCGCGCGCCCGAGGCCGCTTCGTACATGTCGAACAGCGTCTCGCGCTCGCGGAAGGTGTACATCAGCACCGTCGACGCGCCCAGATCCATGCCATTGGAGCCCAGCCACATCAGGTGGTTGAGCAGGCGCGTGATCTCGGAGAACAGTACGCGGATGTATTGCGCGCGGATCGGCACCTCGATGCCCAGCAGCTTCTCGATGGCCAGGCAATAGGCGTGCTCGTTGCTCATCATCGAGACATAGTCCAGCCGATCCATGTAGGGCAGCGACTGGATGTAGGTCTTGCTCTCTGCCAGCTTCTCGGTGGCGCGGTGCAGCAGGCCCACGTGCGGGTCGGCACGCTGCACGACCTCGCCGTCGAGCTCGAGCACCAGGCGCAGCACGCCGTGTGCCGCCGGGTGCTGGGGCCCGAGGTTCAGGGAATAGTTCTTGATTTCAGCCATGGTCGATCACCCGTGCAGGCCTCCGTAGTCTTCTTCGCGGATGATGCGCGGCGTGATTTCGCGCGGCTCGATGGTCACCGGCTCGTAGACCACGCGGCGCAACTCGGGGTCGTAGCGCATCTCTACATGGCCCGACAGCGGGAAATCCTTGCGGAACGGGTGGCCGATGAAGCCGTAGTCGGTCAGGATACGGCGCAGGTCGCTGTGGCCGTCGAAGACGATGCCGTACAGGTCGAAGGCCTCGCGCTCGAACCAGTTGGCACCGCTCCAGACACCAGTCACCGACGGCACGACCGGCAGGTCGTCGTCGGCGCAGAACACCTTGACGCGCACGCGCTGGTTCAGCGACACCGACAGCAGGTGCGAGACCACCGCATAGCGCGGGCCGTCGGTGCCCACTTCGCGGTAGGTGCTGTAGTCCACGCCGCACAGGTCGATCAGTTGCTCGAAGCGGCACTGCGGCGCATCGCGCAACAGCTCCATGGCCTCCAGGTAGACCTCGGGGGCCACCACGACGGTCAGCTCATCCTTGGCCAGACTCACGTTCAGCGCCTTGTCGCCCAGGGTCAGTGCCACGGCGTCGCGCAGCGCTTCGGGGTGGATTGCTACATCACTCATGACAACGGCCTCACACGCGCGCAATGGTGTTGGTACGGCGGATCTTCTGCTGCAGCTGAATGATCCCGTAAATCAGCGCCTCGGCCGTCGGTGGACATCCCGGCACATAGACGTCGACCGGCACGACGCGGTCGCAGCCGCGCACCACCGAGTAGCTGTAGTGGTAATAGCCGCCACCGTTGGCGCATGAACCCATGGAGATCACCCAGCGCGGCTCGGCCATCTGGTCGTAGACCTTGCGCAGCGCCGGCGCCATCTTGTTGCACAGCGTTCCGGCCACGATCATCAGGTCGGACTGGCGCGGCGAGGCACGAAACACCTCCGCGCCAAAACGCGCCAGGTCGTAGCGCGCAGCGGCCGCGTGCATCATCTCCACGGCACAACAGGCCAGGCCAAAGGTCATGGGCCAGATCGACCCCGTTTTGGCCCAATTCACCACCGCGTCATAGCTGGTGGTGATGAAGCCTTCCTTCATCACGCCTTCAATCATCGTGTCCTTCCTTCTGCAGCGCCTTGTACGCGCCGCTCATTCCCAATCCAGCGCACCCTTTTTCCATTCGTAGGCAAAGCCCACGACGAGAATCGCCAGAAAGACCACCACGGCAACAAAGCCGGTGATGCCAACGTCCTGCAGACTGACCGCCCAGGGGAAGAGGAAGGCGATCTCCAGATCGAAAAGAATGAAGAGGATGGCGATCAGGTAGTAGCGCACGTCGAATTTCATGCGCGCGTCGTCAAACGCCTCGAAGCCGCACTCATACGGCGAGTTCTTCTCGGGGTCGGGCCGGTTCGGCCCCAGGACGTAGCCCAGCAGCAGCGGGAGAACGCCGACGGCGAATCCCACCAGCAAAAACAAGAGAACCGGGAGGTATTGTTCGAGGCTCATCGCGGGTGCACTTCACTGCAAAGCGCCGCCGCGTTCGCCCACCAGGGGCTGGACGGGCGGCAGGACGTGAATGGTGCCGTCGGCGAGACTCGAACTCGCACAGCTTTCGCCACTACCCCCTCAAGATAGCGTGTCTACCAATTCCACCACGACGGCTGTTGTGTCAGTTCGGATGGCGTGAGGGCCTATGAGGTTCTGGCTTTCCGAACAAACGGGGATTCTACCTTGGAAAACCCTGGTTACCGGTGGCCAGGGTGTTTTTTATCCAGCGCCCGGCCTGCTCCCGACCACCGGGCCTTGCCCGACTTCACTTGGTCGGGATTTGCGCAGCGTCGTCCGCGGGCGCGGCCTCCGGAGCTGGTGCGCCGCCATCGGCACCCGCTGCGGGCGGGGCCGCATCCGGCGCCGCGGGAACCACCACGGCCGGCGTCTCCAGCACGCTGCCCACGCTGGACGGGCGCTGGTTGCCGAAATAAGCCAGTGCCAGCGTCGCCGCGAAGAAGACGGTGGCCAGCACCGCGGTGGTGCGCGACAGGAAGTTGGCGCTGCCGCTGGAGCCAAACAGGCTGCCGGCGCTGCCGCTGCCAAACGCCGCGCCCATGTCGGCCCCCTTGCCGTGCTGAACCAGGATCAGCACGGTCATGGCAATGGCGGTCAGGATCTGAACCGCCAGGATGATATTCACGAAACCACTCATTTTTACTCCAGTGTCTGTGTCGCCCGGAGGCGCTCAGGCGGTGCGTGCCGCCGCAACAATCTGCAAAAAATCCTGCGCCTTCAGCGACGCGCCGCCCACCAGACCGCCATCGATGTCGGGCTGCGCCAGCAATTGCGCCGCGTTGGCTGCATTCATGCTGCCGCCATAGAGGATGCAGACGTCTTGCGCGTCCGCATGCTGCAACTGCTCGCGCAGCGCCGCATGCACTTGCTGCGCCTGCTCTGGCGTGGCCGTTCGGCCAGTGCCAATGGCCCAGACCGGCTCATAGGCGACGACGATGTCGCGCGTGCGCGCACCCAGCAGGTCGATGACCGCCGCCAGTTGGCGCGCCACGACGGCTGCGGTCTGGCCCTGCTCGCGCTCTTGCAGCGTCTCGCCCACGCAAACGATGGGCGTGATGCCGCCGGCAAGTGCCGCGGCCGCCTTGGCCGCCACGGCCGCATCGGTCTCGCCGTGGTACTGGCGCCGCTCGGAGTGCCCTGCCAGCGCGTGGCTGGCGCCAAATTCGGCCAGCATCGCGGCCGACACCTCTCCGGTATACGCCCCCGCGTCGTGCGCCGACACGTCCTGCGCAGCCAGTGCAATGGGAGTGCCCGCGACCAGCGCCTGGATCTGCGCCAGATAGACGGCGGGTGCGGCCACGATGACCGCGCACGCCGGCGCTGCAACCTGCAAGCCGGCGGCCAGCGCCTGCAGCAACGCTGCATTGGCCTGCAGGCTGCCGTTCATCTTCCAGTTGCCGGCAATGATTTTTTTTCTATGTGTCGTCATGGCGTCCATGTCAGAACAATTTTTCCAATGTGTGCGTTGCTTTCCATCAGCGCGTGGGCCTGCGCGGCGTCGGCCGCGGCAAACTGGCTGTGCAACACGGGGCGAATGCGCCCTGCCGCCAGCAGCGGCCAGACCTTGTCGCGCAACGCCTGCGCAATCGCCGCCTTGAAGGCCACTGGGCGCGGGCGCAGCGTCGAGCCGGTAATCACCAGGCGGCGGCGCAGCACCAGGCCAGCGTCGAACTGCGACTGCAGCCCGCCCTGCACCGCGATGATGACCAGCCGGCCGTCCTCGGCCAGGCAGCGCACTTCGCGCTCGACATAGCTGCCGGCGACCATGTCCAGGATGACGTCGACACCCCTGCCCTCGGTGATGCGCGCCACCTCCTCGGCGAAGTCCTGCTCACGGTAGTTGATCGCGTGGTCGGCGCCCAGCGCCAGGCAGGCGGCGCACTTGTCGTCGCTGCCTGCCGTGACGATGACGTGGGCACCAAAGGCCTTGGCCAGCTGGATGGCAGCCACGCCAATGCCGCTGCTGCCGCCCTGGATCAGCAGAGTCTCGCCCGGCTGCAGGCGCGCGCGGTCAAAGACGTTGCTCCAGACAGTGAAGAAGGTCTCGGGCAGCGATGCTGCCTGTACGTCGCTCAAGCCCTCGGGAACGGGCAGGCACTGCCCCACCGGCGCCACGCAATACTGCGCATAACCGCCACCGGCGAGCAGCGCGCACACGCGGTCGCTCACCTGCAGGCCGGTTTGCGCCATGGCCTGGGCGTCACCCGAGACGATGGTGCCCGCAACCTCCAGGCCCGGCAGATCCGAGGTGCCGGGCGGCGGCGCATAGTGACCCTTGCGCTGCAGCACGTCAGGGCGGTTGACGCCGCTGGCGGTCACGCGGATCAGCAGTTCGCCCGCACCCGGCTCGGGACGCGGGCGCTGACCCAGTTGCAGCACCCGCGGCTTGCCAAAGGCGGTGATCTCAATGGCTTGCATCACTTCGCTTCACTCCTGATGGGGTTCGCGAGCCCCGGGCGGCACCCTCGCACTTGAGGCTGCTGCCGCCCGCGCTCGGCTGCTGCTGCCTCAGTCCTGCGCCAGGTCGGCGCCGGTATCGGTACTGCCGCCTTGCTCGCGCGGCGCTTCGTGCGAGCGCTCGCGATCACCACGGCGTTCGCCGCGACGGTCGCTGCGATCGCCACGCTCGCTGCGCTCACCACGGTCAAAGCGCTCCATGCCGGCGGGGCGCTCGGTCAGCGCCTTCATCGACAGCTTGATGCGGCCCTTGTCGTCGGTCTCCAGTACCTTGACGCGGACGATCTGGCCTTCCTGCAGGTAGTCGGACACCTTCTCGACACGCTCGTGGGCGATCTGGCTGATGTGCAGCAGGCCGTCCTTGCCGGGCAGCACGTTGACCAGTGCGCCAAAGTCCAGAATCTTGGTGACCGGGCCTTCGTAGACATGGCCCACCTCGGCCTCGGCGGTGATCTCCTCGATGCGGCGGCGGGCCTCGTCGGCCTTGGCGGCTTCAGTCGCGGCGATGGTGATGGTGCCGTCTTCCTCAATGTTGATCTGGCAACCGGTTTCATCGGTCAGCGCGCGGATGGTGGCGCCGCCCTTGCCGATCACGTCGCGGATCTTCTCGGGGTTGATCTTCATGGTGAACAGCTTGGGCGCGAAGCTGGAGATCTCGGCCTTGGCCTCGCCCATGGCTTCCTGCATCTTGGAGAGGATGTGCATGCGCGCTTCCTTGGCCTGGGCCAGCGCCACCTGCATGATTTCCTTGGTGATGCCCTGGATCTTGATGTCCATCTGCAACGCGGTGATACCGGCCGTCGTGCCGGCGACCTTGAAGTCCATGTCGCCCAGGTGATCCTCATCACCCAGGATGTCGGTCAGCACGGCGAACTTGTTGTCTTCCTTGATCAGGCCCATGGCGATACCGGCCACGTGCGCCTTCATCGGCACGCCGGCGTCCATCATCGACAGGCAGCCGCCGCAGACGGAGGCCATCGACGAGGAACCGTTGGACTCGGTGATCTCCGACACCACGCGGATGGTGTAGGGGAACTCTTCCTTGCTCGGCAGGCAGGCGATGAGCGCGCGCTTGGCCAGGCGGCCGTGGCCGACTTCGCGGCGCTTGGTCGAGCCCATGCGGCCCACTTCGCCGGTGGCAAAGGGAGGCATGTTGTAGTGGAACAGGAAGCGATCCTCGAACTCGCCGGCCAGCGCGTCGATGCGCTGCGCGTCGCGCTCGGTGCCCAGCGTCGACACGACCAGCGCCTGCGTCTCGCCGCGCGTGAACAGCGCCGAGCCATGAGTACGCGGCAGAACGCTGTTGCGGATTTCGATCGGGCGCACGGTGCGCGTGTCGCGGCCGTCGATGCGCGGCTCGCCAGCGAGGATTTGCGAGCGCACGATGCGCGCTTCGATGTCGAACAGCATGTTGTCCACCTTCACGCCGTCGAACGCCACGCCTTGCTCGGCCAGCGCTGCCTTGACAGAAGCGTAGGCTTCGCGGCAGGCCTGGGTGCGCACTTGCTTGTTGCGGTTGTGGTAGGCAGCACGCAGTTTTTCTTCACCCAGCTCGGTGACCTTGGCGATCAAGGCTTCATCCTTGACTTCGGGCTGCCAGTCCCACACCGGCTTGCCGGCTTCGCGCACCAATTCATGGATGGCATTGATGGCGATCTGGCTTTGCTCGTGGCCATAGACCACAGCGCCCAGCATCACGTCTTCGGGCAGCTGCTGCGCTTCGGATTCGACCATCAGCACGGCGGCCTCGGTGCCGGCGACGACCAGATCCATCTGGCTGCTCTTGCGCTGGGTCTGGCCCGGGTTGAGCACGTATTCACCGTTGATGTAACCCACGCGCGCGGCGCCGATCGGGCCGTTGAACGGGATGCCGGAAACGGACAGCGCGGCGGAGACGCCGATCATGGCTGCGATGTCGGCGTCCACCTCGGGGTTCAGCGAGATGGTGTGGATGACCACGTGCACTTCGTTGTAGAAGCCCTCGGGGAACAGCGGGCGGATCGGACGGTCGATCAAGCGGGACGTCAGCGTCTCCAATTCGCTGGGCTTGGCCTCGCGCTTGAAGAAGCTGCCGGGGATCTTGCCGGCGGCGTAAGTCTTCTCGATGTAGTCCACCGTCAGCGGGAAGAAGTCCTGACCCGGCTTGGCGTTCTTGCTTGCCACCACGGTGGCAAGCACCACGGTGTCATCGATATTGACCAGCACGGCGCCGCCAGCCTGGCGGGCGACTTCGCCGGTTTCCATGGTCACGGTGTGCTGACCCCATTGGAAGGTCTTGGTGACTTTGTTGAACATCGTCATTGTGTGCTCCTGAAACATCGGCCGCCCGTACTACGGCGGCCCGGATCGGAGGCGCAACAGATCGCGATGCCATTCCAGCCCAGCGCTGACGGCCGCCGCAGCGGCATGCCAACGCGTGCCTGGAATGACACAGCTTCGCTCTGTTCTCCTCCAGTGGTTGAAGTAAAAAACGCCTGAGCTAGCGGGCTAACTCAGGCGTTGCGGGCGTGCCCTACGCTTATTTGCGCAGACCCAGCTTGGCGATCAGCGCGGTGTAGCGATCGGCGTCCTTGGCCTTGAGGTAGTCCAGCAGCTTGCGGCGACGGCTCACCATGCGCAGCAGGCCGCGACGACCATGGTGATCCTTGGCATGCTGCTTGAAGTGGGGAGTCAGTTCGTTGATGCGCGCGGTGAGCAAAGCCACCTGCACTTCAGGGCTGCCAGTATCATTGGCGGCGCGCTGGTTGGCCTTGACAACCTCGGCCTTGACGGAAGATGCGATCATGTTTTTTCCTGAAAAATAGGAGCTTGCGAACAGGTGCCTGTCAAGCCTTGCGGCCAATGCACCGGCAGCCCCTGGTTACTTGCGCCACCGGCTGGAACGACCCGCGGCGTGCGTCCTGCACCATGCAAAACCGCGCAATTATAGCGGACTGCCTCGAAAAACCCCAGGCGTACGTTCATGGATTGCGGCCGAGCCCGCCACCAACCAGGATGGTTCACTCCAAAACCCCCATCACACCGCGCGCCATGCCACCACCGCACTACACAACAACCTGGCTCATCGCAGCAGCGCTCTGCCTGGTGTTCGCTCTCCCCGCCCAGGCCGCAGCCACCCCCAGCAAAAGCAAGACACCCAAAGCCAGCACACAAAGCACCGCCACCAAACCCAAGACCGTCAAAATCCGCCGCGAGGGCAGTAGTTCCGAAGAAACGCCAGCCCAGCGCGAGCGCCGCCTGCTGCGCGAATGCAAGGGCCTGCCCAATGCAGGCGTGTGCCGCGGCTACACCCGCTGATCATCAAAAATAATTCTCAAAACTGCGCCAGACATAAAGTACAATGCGCAACTTCGATTTGCAGCGCGGTGTACAACCAGCAAAACAAATCGAAGTTTTTTGAATTGCACCATTTTTTCATGCTACAATTCAAAGCTTCGCGGCTGTAGCTCAGATGGATAGAGTACTTGGCTACGAACCAAGGGGTCGTGGGTTCGATTCCTGCCAGCCGCGCCATATGACAAGCCCTGAAATCGCAAGATTTCAGGGCTTTTTCATATTCGCTCACTGCCATCCGCGCGGCACAAGCATAGCCAATCGGCCTCGTAGACGCGACATCCCCAAGCCGACAATCGTCGCCGTCATTGCCGCCGGCCACACGCCAAGAGTTGCATTGCAGATCTCAGACTGAGACCATCACAAGCCTCAATGATCTCATCAGTGTTCACGCACGGCTCAAAGGGATGGCAATGGCCCGGTCGAGAAGCATAGACAACAACGATCTCAAAAGTATTCTCCACTCCAAGCGGGCCAACATTTATTACCTGGAGCACTGTCGCGTGCTCGTCAATGGCGGCCGCGTCGAGTACGTGACCGATGCGGGCAAGAAAAGCCTGTACTGGAACATCCCCATCGCCAACACCGCCAGCATTCTGCTGGGCACGGGCACTTCCATCACCCAGGCGGCCATGCGCGAACTGGCCAGGGCGGGGGTGCTGGTGGGCTTTTGCGGCGGGGGCGGCACGCCGCTGTTTGCTGCCAACGAAGTGGACGTGGAAGTCGCCTGGCTTGCGCCGCAAAGTGAGTACCGCCCTACCGAATATCTGCAGGCCTGGGTGCAGTTCTGGTTTGACGACGCACTGCGCCTGCACGCTGCCCGACAGCTACAAACCCGGCGGCTGCAACGCCTGCTGGCTGCATGGAACACCCGAGCCCTGCGCGAGGCCGGTTTCGCCGTCGATCCGGCCCGCCTGCAGGCGCTGGTGCAACAGTTCACGCCACGCATCGCCAGCGCCCCCGATGTGACGGCGCTGCTGACCGACGAGGCGCAGCTCACCAAGGCGCTGTTCAAGCTGGCCGTCGATACCGTGGGCTACGGCGAATTCACCCGCGCCAAGCGCGGCACGGGCACCGATGACGCCAACCGCTTTCTCGACCACGGCAACTACCTGGCCTACGGCCTGGGCGCCACAGCCACCTGGGTGCTGGGCCTGCCGCACGGTCTGGCGGTGCTGCACGGCAAAACGCGGCGCGGCGGGCTGGTGTTCGATGCGGCCGATCTGGTCAAGGACGCGGCCATCCTGCCGCAGGCTTTCCTGTCGGCCATGCGCGGCGATGACGAGCAGCAGTTTCGCCGCCAGTGCATCGAGGCATTGACGCAAAGTGAATCGCTGGACTTCATGATCGACACGCTCAAGGACATCGCCGTGCAGACCGCCCGGCTGGCGCAACAGCCGCCGCCATCGCAGGAGGGCGGCGCATGAACGTGCTGTTCGTTGCCCAATGCACCAAGAATGCGCTGACCGAAACGCGCCGCACCCTCGACCAGTTTGCCGAACGCCGGGGCGAGCGCACCTGGCAAACGCCCATCACCCAGGCCGGGCTGGACACCGTGCGCCGCCTGCTGCGCCAAAGCGCCCGCAAGAACACGGCGGTGGCCTGCCACTGGATTCGCGGACGCGACCACAGCGAGCTGCTGTGGGTGGTGGGCGATGCCCGCCAGTTCAACGACCAGGGCGCCGTCCCCACCAACACCACTGCCCGCAACGTGCTGCGCACGGAAGATGAAAACGCCTGGCACCGCCTGCCGCTGATGACGGCCCTGGCCGCGCTGGCCGCCTTGCTGCACGACCTGGGCAAGGCCACCCAGGCATTCCAGAACCGGCTGCGCAACCCCGGCCTGCGCGAACGCAACCACTATCGACATGAATGGGTGTCGGTGCGGCTGTTCCAGGCCTTTGTGGGCAGTGACGACGATGCAGGCTGGCTGCAACGGCTGGCCGCCTGTGCCGAACCGGGCACGGATGCACAAGCCTTTGAAGCGCTGTGGCTGGATCATGCAAACGGGCGCCTGCTGCGTGACGGGCTGGATGAACCCCGGGCCGCACGGCACCTGCCGTTTGCCCGACTGCCGCCGCTGGCCCAGGCCGTGGCCTGGCTGGTGTTCACCCACCACCGCCTGCCCTGCCTGCCCGTCCAGCGGCCGGATGGCAGTTGCGACGAAGACATGGACGAATCCCGCGCACAGTGGCGACGCTTTGGCGCCCATCCCCGCTTCGTCAATGCCAACGAGCTGGATGGCGTTCTGGCCCGCATCAGCGCCGACTGGAACGAACCGCGCGAGCGCGCAGACCCCGCTACGGTACAAGCGCACTGGCACTTCCCCCACGGCCTGCCCGTCGCCATGCCCGCGTGGCGCAAACAGGCCGCCCGCTACGCCCGCAAACTGCTGGAACTGTCCCAAGCCCCAGGCCAAGAATCAGTGCTGCATGACCCGTTTGCCATGCACGTCTCGCGCCTGTGCCTGATGCTGGCCGACCACCACTATTCCAGCATCACGGACAAGGCACGCCGCCAGCCTTTTCTCAACGCAGGCTATCCACTGGCTGCCAACACTATCAAAAACGATAGCTACCAGCGCTTTCCTGAAAAGCGCCAAGGCCCGATTTTTAACCAAACCCTGGACGAACACCTGCTGGGCGTACAGGCCCACGCCACGCTGGTGGCGCATTCCCTGCCCAGCCTGGCGCAAAGCCTGCCCGCCCTGAAAAACCACAAGCCTCTCAAGAAGCGCAGCTTTGACACCCGCTTTGCCTGGCAGGACAAGGCGGCTGACCTGGCCACCAGCCTGCGCCCCCGGGCCGCCACGCAGGGGGCCTTCATCGTCAACATGGCCTCCACCGGCTGCGGCAAGACGCTGGCCAACGCCCGCGTGATGAACGCGCTGGCCGACCCGGCCACGGGAATGCGCTGCGCGTTTGCCATCGGCCTGCGCACGCTGACGCTGCAAACCGGGCGCAGCTTTCAGAGCGATCTGGGTCTGGGCGAAGACCAGCTTGCCATCCAGGTCGGTGGCGCCGCCAGCCGTGCATTGTTCGAGTATTGGGAGCAGCAGGCCGAAGCCACCGGCTCCGCCTCGCGCCAGGAACTGCTGGACGAAGCAGGCACCGTGCTCTACGAAGGCAACGACCAGCACCCGCTGCTGCAGCGCCTGACGCAGGATGCCAAGGCCCGCGCCCTGATCGCCGCGCCCCTGCTGGTCTGCACCGTGGATCACCTCACGCCCGCCACCGAAAGCCTGCGCGGTGGCCGCCAGATTGCACCCATGCTGCGCCTCTTGAGCGGTGACCTGGTGCTGGACGAACCGGACGACTTCGGCATGGCCGACCTGCCCGCCCTCACCCGGCTGGTGCATTGGGCCGGCCTGCTGGGCAGCCGCGTCCTGCTCTCGTCGGCCACCTTGCCGCCCGCGCTGGTGGAAGGCCTGTTCCTCGCCTACCGCGCCGGGCGGGCCGTGTGCCAGCAGCACCGCAGCGAACGGCCCAACGAACCCGTCAACATCTGCTGCCTATGGGTAGACGAGTTTCACCAAACCGCGCAGGACTGTGCCGATGGCCCTACCTTTCGCACCGCCCACACGCAGTACGTGCAAAAGCGCGTCACCCGGCTGGCACAGGCCGAAGTGCGCCGACTGGCCCGGATTGCCACCTTGCCCGACACCTGGCACGGCATGAAAGAAACCGAGCGGCGCCAGGATTTTGCCCGCGTGGTGCTGGAACAGGCATGGCAACTGCACCAGCAGCCGCAAAACCACAGCACCGACTCCGCCAGCGGCAAGCACGTCAGCCTGGGCCTTATCCGCATGGCCAATATCGCGCCGCTGTTCGATGTGGCGCTGGCCATCTACCAGCAGGGAGCACCTGCGCCCGGCGTGCGCATTCACCTGTGCGTGTACCACTCGCAATACCCGCTGCTGCTGCGCTCGGCCATCGAACAGCAGCTCGACACCCTGCTCAATCGTCGCAGCAAAGACAACCATGACCCGGCGCTGCAGCGCCCGGCCTTGCGTGCGCTGATCGACGCCCACCCCGAACCCCACCATCTGTTCATCGTGCTGGGCAGCCCCGTCACCGAAGTGGGCCGCGACCACGACTACGACTGGGCCGTGGTCGAACCTTCGTCCATGCGCTCGCTCATCCAGCTCGCCGGGCGCGTGCGACGGCATCGGCCCGGGGCGGTGGACGGGGTCAACATGGTGGTGCTGGACAGTAATTTGCGGCACTATGAACACCCCGGCAAGGCGGCGTTTTGCAAGCCGGGGTTTGAGGAAAAACTTCTCGGCGTAAAACCCAAACCCTCCGATCCTGGCCCCCATGACTACGGATGGCGTTTTGGCCTGGAAACACATCAGGTCTCCCTCCTTTTTCCAGAGTTGGGACGTGGCTCAACACCGATAGATGCCCGCCCACGTATCGGATCAAAAGCTCCCCTAAAGCCGGAGCACTATCTACTGGACTTGGAGTTGGCACGCATGCAAGACGCCATGCTGGTGAGAACCAAGCAAGGGACTTTCATCACCACTGTCAAACGTAATGCAACCCTGCATTGGTATGAGCCGGATCCTGATCACCCTCGAGCTCTGTGGCTCACCGGCCTGCTGCCGCAATACCAGCGCTTCCGCCACGACGACATGCCGCGCGAAGATGTGGTGGTACTGCCTGACGAAGATGAAGAAACGCTGCGGCTGCACCGCGTAGAGGACGGGACACGCCGTGGCGACAAGCTGTATGTGTCCGTGCACGAAAGCCTGTGCCACGCAATACCCGAGGCGCGGCTGAAATCACCAAGTGTTTCGCCCTGGCCACCCGTGAGCCTGATGGATGAATTGCTCACCCTGGCGCAAGCGCAGGGGCTATCGCTGCAGCAATGCGCCCAACGCTATGCCATCGCCAGCCTGCCCTCCCACCGTGATGGCTGGCTGTTCCACGAATCGTTGGGCTTCACCGTCAAGAAGTAAGTCTGTCAGGCTGGTTGCAGCGCCATGGGATGCACCGCCATCACTGCCGTCTGCAACGCCTCGTCCAACTCCGCCACGCGCAGGTCGTAGGCCGTTTGCAGGTTCAGCCACGACTGCGCATCGCCGCCGAAGAAGCGGCTCAGGCGCAAGGCAGTATCGGCCGTGACGCCGCGCCGCTCCAGCACGATGTCGTTGATGCGCGAGGCCGGCACGTGCAACTGCCGGGCCAGGGCGTTGGCGCTCATGTCCATGGGTTTGAGGTAGTCCTCGCGCAGCACCTCGCCGGGATGGACGGGGCGCATGCCACTTTTAAACATCTCTTTCTCCTTACTTTGAGCTGCCTGTACGGCAGCCAGCAAAGCCTGAACGCCTCAGTGGTAATCCACGATTTCCACGTCAGCCACGCCTTTTTCCGTCCAGACAAAGCACACGCGCCATTGAGCGTTGATGCGGATGCTGTGCTGGCCCTGGCGATCTCCGCTGAGCAACTCCAGCCGGTTGCCCGGCGGGCTGCGTAAGAAATCCAGGGTGGCCGCTGCATCCAGCTGCGCCAGCTTGCGCTCCGCCACACTGAGGATGTTGGCAAAGCGCCGACTCTTGCCGCTGGTAAACAAACGCTGCGTTTCCTGGCACTTGAAAGAAGCGATCGCCATGGGATAAGGGAGATTGTATAGCGTTTACCGATATTCGGTATGCTGCCTGTGCGGCAGTCCATGGAATGTGCACGAATCAGCGACGCACATCATCTTCTGAGCTGTCTATTCGACATAAGGCATTCCCAGCTACGCATATCATGGCACGTTATTATCAAGTACACAAAGGAGGAGCAATGGCATCATCACTTGAAATCGAAATTTCCTGGAAAGACGTAATTGCGACTTTCATCAACGAGCGCTTGAAAGCGAAGCTCGAAAAGCTCAAGGATGACGACCCCAAACGTCCTGAACTCCTCGCGCAGCACGATCCGGTCACATGGATTGCCGACGCATCCCGTCGAGTGACCCAAATCCAGGCCGTCACCCACTCTCTCAAACCCATTCACCCTGACGCACGAGGCACCAACCTCTACGTGGAACCCGCCAGCCAGCCGGTGCTGACCGAACTGGGCAGCCACGCACTGGGCGAGCAATTCGTGGGCGATGTGGTGGGCAACGCCGCCGCGCTGGATGTATACAAATTCCTGAAGCTGGAGGTGAACGGACGCAGCCTGCTTGCAGCCCTGCTGGCGCAGGATGCCGATGCCCTGGCCGCGCTGCACACCGATCCGGCGCAAGCCCGGGCGCTACGAGATGCTTTTGTTTCGCTGACCCAGCCACGTGCGGGCGAACCCAGCAGCCACACCCTGGCCAAACAGTTGTACTGGCTGACCGGCGACGACGCTTGCGCAGATGCGGACTACACCCTGCTGGCCCCCTTGTACGCCACATCGCTGGCCCATGCGGTACATGCGCAGGTGCAGGAAGACCGCTTTGGCGATACCAACAAGGCGGCCCGCCAGGCCCGGCGTGAGCGCAAGGCGCATGACGGCGTGTTTCATCACTACCCGAACCTGGCTGTTCAGCAAATGGGTGGAACGAAGCCGCAAAACATCAGCCAGCTCAACAGTGAGCGCCGGGGTATGAATTACCTGCTCTCATCGCTGCCGCCGCAATGGCGAACCAGCGCGGTACGCCTGCCGGTGCACGCCACGTCGGTATTTGACCGCCTGTTCATCGCCCGCCCCGAAGTGCGCCGCACGGTGCAGATGTTGCGGCAATTTCTGGAATCGGATCCCGAGCCGAACCTGGCCACGCGCCAGCGCCGCGAAGCCCTGCTGGATACGCTGTTGGACGAACTGGTGTCGCTGGCCGCCGAGTTGCAGCAGTTGCTGCCTCCAGGATGGAGCCGCGACGACGAACGGTTTGAAAAGCTCGACCCTGACCAAAAACTCTGGCTAGACCCTTTGCGTGCGGAATTGCCGGAAGAATTCGAGTTTGCAGGGCTATGGCTTCAAATGGACTGGCCCGTAGAAATCGGCAAGGCCTTCGCCCGCTGGCTCAACGAACAGCTACGTGGCAAGCTGCCCGTGGGCGATGCCGAAGCCCGTGAGTGGAAAAAAGTGCTGCTGACCGACGAGGACGGCTTCAAGCAACAGCTATGCGAACTGCGTGACAAGCTGGATGCACCGCACTACATCCCCATACGCAAAACCCATGCGGAGTTGGCCGCACTGCGCGAGGAGAACCCATGAACCAGCAACATCCTCAAGCCATCCTTGTACTGCCTCGCCTGCGTATCCAGAACGCCAACGCCATCGCCAGCCCACTCACGCACGGTTTTCCGTCCATCACCGCCTTCACCGGATTGATGTGGGCGCTGGAGCGCAAGCTGACCCAAGCAGGTGTCCCTCTGCGGCTGCAGGCCGTGGGCGTGGTGTGCCACCACCACCAGGAGCAGGTCACGCAAGGCTATGTGCGCAGCTTCAACCTGACGCGCAACCCGGTGGACAAGAACGGCAGCACTGCCGCCATCGTCGAAGAAGGCCGTATGCACCTGGAAATCACCCTGGTGCTGGCCGTGTCGGAAAAGCGCCGCCCAGACACACCGGCGACTCTGGTGCAGGGCAACGATGCCCAGCTGGCTAGTTGGGCGCAGATCGCAGGCGACACGCTGGCCGGTATGCGCGTGGCCGGCGGCAGCGTGCTGCCCTCGCGCTCCATACCGGGCAAGCGGGTGCGGCCGTGGATGGCCATCGTGCCCAACGACGCCGAGGCTGCTGCCGCAGAATTCCGCCAATGGCGCCGGCAATGGCTTCCGGGCTTTGTGCTGGTGGGGCGCGATGACCTGCTGGCCGAGCGCCTGCGTCACCTGCGCACCACCCCGCCCGACGCCACGCTGCTCGATGCCTGGCTGGATGCCGCCCGGTTCAACCACCAGCCCCTGCCCAGCGCAAACGATACCCCCGCGCCCGATGGCAAGGTGGCCTGGGGCGACCCGCTGCGCCCCAAGGGCAGCGGTTGGGTCGTGCCCATTCCGGTGGGTTACGCGGCTCTGACCCCGCAGGCCCATCCCGCAGGCACGGTGCGCAACGCCCGCGATGCCTCTGTGCCACTGCGCTTCGTGGAATCGGTCTATTCGCTGGGCGAATGGGTCAGCCCGCACCGGCTGAACAACCTGACCGAGCTGCTGTGGCAAGCCGAAACCAATGAAACCCAGGGCCTGTACCGCTGCCGCAATGGCTACCGATCCAGCCCACAGTCAGGCAGCGATAGCGACACCGCCGACGACTGGGATGACGCCGATGCCTATGACTACACCTGACACCTCCTACCTGTTTCGTGCCCTATTTTTCAAGGATTGACACCATGACCGACAAACTCACCACCGCTTCCGTCCTGGCCTTCGAGCGCAAGCTCGATCCCTCTGACGCCGTGTTCCACGCCGGCCACTGGGAAGACCGCGCCCAGTCGCATGCCTGGCTGCCCGTGAGCATCCAGCCGAAGTCCGTGCGCGGCACCATCAGCAACCGGCTCAAGGCCAAAGACCAGGATCCGGCCAAGCTCGACGCTGCTATCGAGAACCCCAATCTGCAAACCGTCGACGTGGCCGCGCTGCCGCCGCAGGCCGACACACTCAAGGTGCAGTTCACGCTGCGCGTGCTGGGCGGCGCGGGCACGCCGTCGGCCTGCAACAGCGCGGCCTACCAGGCCAAGCTGCTGGCCACCGTGCAGGGTTATGTGCAGCAGCACGGCTTTGCCGAACTGGCCCGGCGCTACGCCGCCAACCTGGCCAATGGCCGCTTCCTCTGGCGCAACCGCGTGGGGGCTGAAAGCGTGGAGGTGACCATCGAACAAATGCAGGGCGGCAAGGCCGTGCATTCCTGGTCTTTTGATGCCCTGGCGCTCAATACACGGGCGATAGGCGCTATCAATAGTGAATCCAATGACTTGGCAAAACTGGGACAGACCATCGCCACTGGGTTGGGCGGCGCAGAGCATGTGCTGCTCCGGGTAACGGCTTTTGTGCGCCAGGGTGCAGGGCAAGAGGTGTTTCCATCGCAAGAACTAATCCTGGACAAGGGCAACGCCGGCAAGAGCAAGACGCTGTACCACGTGAACGATGTGGCGGCCATCCACTCGCAAAAAATTGGCAATGCCATCCGCACCATCGACACCTGGTACGAAGGCGCCGACGAACTAGGCCCGATTGCTGTTGAGCCCTATGGCTCCGTCACCACCCAGGGCAAAGCCTATCGTCAGCCCAAGCAGAAGCTGGACTTCTACACCTTGCTGGACAACTGGCTGCTCAAGGATCAAGTGCCACCCGTCGAACAGCAGCATTTCGTAATGGCCGTGCTCATCCGTGGCGGCGTATTTGGCGATGCGAGCTGATGACCATGACCACGCACTACATCGACATCACCCTGCTGCCCGACCCCGAGTTCAGCCAGGCCCATCTGCTAGGTGCGCTGGTAGCTAAACTGCACCGGGCTTTGGTACAAGGGCAACACACCGATATTGGCGTGAGCTACCCGCAGCACATCAGCCAGCCGCTGGCCCGCCGTACCCTGGGAACCGTACTGCGTCTACACGGTACCCCCGAGGTGCTGCAACGCTTGATGGCGCGGGACTGGCTCAAAGGCATGCGTGACCATACCCGGGTGACTGCGCTGCGTCCGGTGCCCACCGATGCCCTACATCGCACCGTGCGCCGCCGCCAGTTCAAGACCAACGCTAACCGCCTGCGTCGCCGCCGGATGCTACGCAAAAACGAAACCGCCGAGCAGGCTGCAGCCGCGATTCCCGACAGCGCGGAGCGCCGCCCGGATCTGCCGTTCGTGCAATTGCGCAGCAGCAGCACCGGGCAGCCGTTCTGTCTATGTGTGGAGCACGGGCCGCTGTTGCCCCAGCACGTGTCCGGAGCGTTCAATGCCTACGGGCTAGCGCATGAGGCGACGGTGCCGTGGTTTTGACCCTTTTTTGTAGGGTGCGACACAGGGTCTTGTAAATCAAGCACTTGCGGATCATCCGGGAAATTGGGTATTCGAAGGTGCGGGAGGCTTTATTCATTAACAATCAATGCATTAGGGAAATCCTGCAAAACCTCCCCGCCTGTCTGGTAGCTGTCAGCCACCGCTGGCATTCTCCTCATCCATGAAGCAAACCAGCCTCGCCCTGAACCTGAGCACGCGCAAGACGCGCAAGCAAGTCTTC
>NZ_BAABBP010000026.1:0-54165 GCF_039538025.1 Comamonas faecalis | reverse complement strand
TCAAATCCTCGGAGAAATTTGCAAGAAAACAGGTACTGGCAAAACCATACCTTGCAAATCGTGTACCCATCAATCCGAAGAATCACCAGTCAGATCAACGGCTTGTGAGTTGTTCAGGGCGGACTATTTAATTATTAGCTTCCTGTTTTATTGGTTTTTTCCACCATCGCCTTGATGGCTGTATTGTCTATATCAGAGGCATCAATAGTCCATACAAGATTTGTGCTAGTTTCGCTGGTCGTTGGTTCCCACTTGATTTCTTTGCCACTGACACCTTCACCAATGTCTGCTGCAAGAGTCGCAGTAATAACACCGTCAGCTACGGTAGCAGAAGCGACTTCCTTTGTCGGGGTGAATTCAGGAATGGTTGTTTCGGCGCCAGCGGCAGTGGTGTCACAGCTATCCATAACACCACCGTTCTCCTGCGAGCAAAGGGCTACAGCAGTTTTCAGGCTATCCACTGCCGTCAGTGCATTACCAATTTTTGCGCGAATAACATAATTTTGGTACTGCGGAATCGCCACCGCCGCCAAAATACCAATGATCGCCACGACGATCATCAGTTCGATCAAGGTAAAGCCCTGCTGGGCCTTGCGCATCATTTGCTTGTTCATTTCAGTCCTCCTGAAGATGGAAAAGTGCTGGCAGGAGAAAAGCCGGCCAGTCGACAGGTAACAAGCAAGAGGTGTGCCAAGTTGTATCTTGCGTATTGCAGGTGTTGCCGGGTGGTTTGACCCACTGTTTTCCTGGGTCACCGCCGCACGTGACCAGGCGCGCGGGTGCTTCACACTGGCTGGGCAGCCGCTGCGCCTGGTCAGCAGCGGCTGCGGGCTGGCGGCAAATCCAGCATTCGCCATCCCAGCGTTTGCCCATGGCAGAAGATCGAGGGGTCAAATCAATATTGCTCCGGCCTTGTGATGTTTGAACTCGTCATCCCGGCGAAGGCCGGGATCCAGTGCTTTTGGGAGGAAGTCATGGATTGCGGCCCCGGATCAAGCCCGGGGTGACGTTCCTTCGCCGGAATGACGAAAAATTGCTACTTCAAAGGGCCGAATCAATAGAATGGCCCGTCCCCCACCACCTCGCCTCCCATGAACCACCTCAGCCTGGACGCCGCCGTCACCCTTACCGGCCTGAGCCGCAGCACCTTGCAGCGGCGCGTGCGCGACGGCGCGCTGGCTGCCAGCACGCGCGAGGGCGACAACCGCGTGCTGCTGGCGCTGCCGGCCGTGCTGGCGCTGTCGGACCTGCGGCTCGATGCCGAGGACTTGCGCCAGCTGCTGGCCGCCGACGCCGGCGACGCCGCCGCGCAGGCCGACGTGGGCGCGCTGCTGTATGTGGCCGGGCGAACCGGCGCGGCGCTGTACTGGCTGCACAAGGCGGCCGCGCAGGACAACGCCGAGGCCATGCACTGGCTGGCGACGGCCTGCGCGGCGGGCGAGGCCGGCGCCGGCCTTGGTGCGGGGGGGGGGGGGGGGGAGGATGTCGCGCAGCAAAACGCGCAGGCCCTCACCTGGCTGGCGCTGGGGCATCCGATTGCGCGCCCACAGTTGAAGGCGCTGGTGCAGGCGGGGATTGACGGGGCGCCAGCCCCTGAGCGCTGATCGGGCGGGGATCGCGGCGAGGGCGCTGCTCCTACGGGGCGCGAGGTTTGAAGCGGGTTGTAGGAGGCCAGCCCTCTGGCCGATGGCAGGGAGCGCCGGCGTCTCGCCGGCACTGGTCGCGGCGAGGGCGCCGCTCCTACGAGGCCCTTACCCGTCAAAGACCGGCGCAGGCCGCTGGCGCGTGGGCAAGCGTCTAAAATGCCCGGTTTTGATGCGAGCGCCCCTTGAGCCGGCAGCCGCCCACCGCCATGGCGCGGCGCTGGGCCAGGGGCCAGCGCCAGGCCACGCCAACTTTCGAGACTTCCCACATGGACACCCCCACCCAGCCCGTTCCCATCTCGCCCGTCAAGGACATCGTCGCCGAGATCGCCGCCGGGCGCATGGTCATTCTGGTCGACGAGGAAGACCGCGAGAACGAGGGCGACCTGATCCTCGCGGCCGACCACGTGACGCCCGAGGCGATCAACTTCATGGCGCGCTTTGGCCGCGGGCTGATCTGCCTGACGCTGACGCGCGAGCGCTGCGAGCGCCTGCACCTGCCGCCGATGGTCGAGCGCAACGGCACCAAGATGGGCACGGCGTTCACCGTGTCGATCGAGGCGGCCGAGGGCGTGACCACCGGCATTTCCGCCGCCGACCGCGCGCGTACCGTGCAGGCGGCGGTCGCCCCCAATGCCCAGGCGGGCGACCTGGTGCAGCCGGGCCACATCTTTCCGCTGCAGGCCGTCGACGGCGGCGTGCTGATGCGCGCCGGCCACACCGAGGCCGGCTGCGACCTGGCCGCGCTGGCGGGCCTGAGCCCCACGGCGGTGATCTGCGAGGTGATGAAGGACGACGGCACGATGGCGCGCCTGCCCGACCTGCAGCTGTTTGCCGCAGAGCACGGGCTGAAGATCGGCACGATTGCCGACCTGATCGAGTACCGCAGCCGCACCGAGTCGCTGGTGCGCCGCGTCGGCACGCGCACGCTGGGCACGCCCTGGGGGCCGTTCACCGCGCATGCGTTCAGCGACACGACGAGCGATGGCGTGCATCTGGCGCTGGTGTGCGGCCAGTGGTCCACGGACGACAGCGTGCCGGTGCGCGTGCATGAGCCGCTGTCGGTGCTCGATCTGCTGGAGGTGGGCCGCTCGATGCACTCGTGGAGCCTGGACGAGAGCCTGCGCTTCATCGGCGAGCAGGGCCGCGGCGTGGCCGTGCTGCTGAACGCGGGCGAGTCGGCCGCGCAGCTGCTGGCCCAGTTCGAAGGCACGGCGCGCGCGGCGCAGGCGCCCGAGCGCGGGCGCATGGACTTGCGCACCTACGGCATTGGCGCGCAGATCCTGCGCGAGCTGGGCGTGGCGCGCATGCAGCTGCTGGGCCAGCCGCGGCGCCTGCCCAGCATGGTGGGTTACGGACTGGAAATCACGGGCTACATCCCCAAGGAGTGAATCGATGCTTCATGCAGACAAGGGCTCGGCCGGCCCGCTTGACGGCAAAGGCCTGCGCATCGGCATCGTCCAGGCGCGCTTCAACGAGAACATCACCGGCGCGCTGGCGCAGGCCTGCCGCGACGCGCTGCAGGATCTGGGCGTGCGCGACGAGGACATCACCCACCTGCTGGTGCCTGGCGCGCTGGAGGTGCCCAGCGCGCTGCAGGCGCTGGCCGAGCGCGACGCCTACGACGCGCTGATCGCGCTGGGCTGCATCATCCGTGGCGAGACCTACCACTTCGAGCTGGTGGCCAACGAGTCGGGCGCAGGCGTGTCGCGCGTGGCGCTGGACTACCGCCTGCCGGTGGCCAACGCGATCTTGACGACCGAAGACCTGGAGCAGGCCGTGGCGCGCCAGAGCGAGAAGGGGCGCGACGCGGCCTATGTGGCCGTCGAGATGGCGCGCCTGCTGGAGACGCTGGAATGAGCGAACACCAAGGCGCTGCCCATGGAGCGGGCCACGCGGCGCAGCCGGGGCGCACCAGCACCGGCGCGCGCAAGGCGTCGGCCAAGTCGCCGCGCACGCGGGCGCGCGAATTTGCGCTGCAGGGGCTGTACCAGCACCTGGTGGGCGGCAATGCGGCCAGCGACATCGACCTGTTCACGCGTGACCTGTCGGGTTTTCACAAGGCCGACGCGGTGCATTACGACGCGCTCCTGCACGGCTGCATCGAGACCGGCGCGCAGATGGACGCGATGATCACCCCGCGCCTGGATCGGCCGCTGGCCGAGATCTCGCCCATCGAGCATGCGGTGATGTGGATGGGCGTGTACGAGTTCCAGCACTGCCCGGACGTGCCCTGGCGCGTCGTGATCAACGAGTGCATCGAGCTGGCCAAGGAGTTTGGCGGCACCGACGGGCACAAATACGTCAACGGCGTGCTGGGCGCGCTGGCGCCGCAGCTGCGCGGCCCCGAGGTCGACGCCGATCGCGCGGCCGGCCGCATCGCGCCGTGATTTCCTGAACCTTTCAGCGGCCGCGGACGTGCATGCCGCCGGCCGCTGCCCGCGATTGCCATGACACTGCAGTTTTCCAGCCGCGCACAGCGCATCGAGCCCTTTTACGTGATGGAGGTGGCCAAGGCCGCCCAGGAACTCGCGCGGTCGGTGGCCGCCACGCGCGACCCGATGATTTTTCTCAACATCGGCGAGCCCGACTTCACCGCGCCGCCGCTGGTGCTTGAAGCCGCCGAGCGCGCGCTGCGCGCAGGCCAGACGCAGTACACCAACGCGCTGGGGCTCGAAGCGCTGCGCGAGGCGATCAGCGGCTGGTACGCGCAGCGCTTTGGCGTCGACGTGCCGGCGCGGCGCATCGTGGTGACGGCCGGCGCGTCGGCGGCGCTGCAGCTGGCCTGCCTGGCGCTGATCGACCGCGGCGACGAGATCCTGATGCCCGACCCCAGCTACCCGTGCAACCGCCACTTCGTCAGCGCGGCCGAGGGCACGGCGGTGCTCATCCCGACCACGGCCGAGGAGCGCTTTCAGCTCAGCGCCGACAAGGTGCAGGCGGCCTGGGGCGCGAAGACGCGCGGCGTCTTGCTGGCGTCGCCCTCCAACCCCACGGGCACGTCGATCGCGCCCGATGAACTGCGCCGCATCGTCGACGTGGTGCGCGCCAGGGGCGGCCTGACCCTCATCGACGAGATCTACCTGGGCCTGTCGTACGAGGAGCAGTTCGGCCACACGGCGCTGGCGCTGGGCGAGGACGTGATCAGCATCAACAGCTTCAGCAAATACTTCAACATGACCGGCTGGCGCCTGGGCTGGATGGTGGTGCCCGACGCCATGGTGCCGGTGGTCGAGCGCATGGCGCAAAACCTGTTCATCTGCGCGTCGACCATATCCCAGCACGCGGCGCTGGCCTGTTTTGCGCCCAGCAGCATTGCCGAGTACGAACGCCGCCGCGCCGAGTTCAAGGCGCGGCGCGACTACTTCATTCCCGAGCTGAACCGCCTGGGATTGAGCGTGCCGGTCATGCCCGACGGCGCCTTCTACGCCTGGGCCGACTGCAGCGCGGCCGCCGAGCGCCTGGGTGTGGACGGCAGCTGGGACTTTGCCTACGAGCTGATGCACCGCGCCCACCTGGCGATCACGCCCGGGCACGACTTCGGCAGCGCCGACACCGCGCGCCACGTGCGCTTCTCCACGGCTAACTCCATGGCCCAGCTGCAAGAAGCCGTCGCCCGCCTGCAGCGGCTGATCGGCTGATGTCTGTGCATGCCCCATCGGCCAGAGGGCTGGCCTCCTACCCCCGCGCCCACCCCTGTAGGAGCGGCGCCCTCGCCGCGATCGCGGCCCACCGCCACGGAGCCCGACCATGAGCTTTGAATGGCCGGTGCGCGTGTACTGGGAGGACACCGACGCCGGCGGCATCGTCTTCTACGCCAACTACCTGAAATTCTTCGAGCGCGCGCGCACCGAATGGCTGCGCGCGCTGGGCCACGACCAGCACCGGCTGCGCGAGCACACCGGCGGCATGTTCGTCGTGACCCACGCGCAGCTGCGCTACGTGGCGCCGGCGCGGCTCGACGATGAACTTTTGATCACCGCCGCTGTCCACGAAAGTGGCCGCGCAAGCGTTAGCTTCAAACAGCAGGCGCTGCGCAAAATGACCGGCGCGGCCGGCCACGAGCTGCTGTGCGAAGGCAGCGTGCGCGTGGGCTGGGTCGACGGCGCCACCATGCGCCCGGCCCGCATTCCAGACTCTCTCTTGCAACAACTGACTCACCAATGAACTCCCAAGACCTGTCCATCCTGAACCTGGTGCTGGGCGCCAGCTGGGTGGTGCAACTCGTGATGCTGCTGCTGTTCGCCGTCTCGATGGCCAGCTGGGCGGCAATCTTTCGCAAGCTCGCGGCGCTCAAGCGCGTGAATGCGCTCAACGACGCATTCGAGCGCGACTTCTGGTCCGGCACCAGCCTGAACGACCTGTACGCCAGCGCCGCGCAGAACGCCAAGGTGGCCGGGCCGATGGAGCGCATCTTCGCCAGCGGCATGCGCGAGTACCAGAAGCTGCGCGAGCGGCGCATTCAGGACGCACCCACGCTGCTCGACGGCGCGCGCCGCGCGATGCGCGCGAGCTTTCAGCGCGAGATGGACGTGATCGAGTCCAGCCTGTCCTTCCTGGGCTCGGTCGCCTCGGTCAGCCCCTACGTCGGCCTGTTCGGCACCGTGTGGGGAATCATGCACGCCTTCACCGGCTTTGCCGGCATGGAGCAGGTGACGCTGGCCACCGTTGCCCCGGGCATTGCCGAGGCGCTGGTGGCCACCGCGCTCGGCCTGTTTGCCGCCATTCCCGCGGTGATTGCCTACAACCGCTTCGCGCGCGACATCGACCGCGTGGCCATCCACCAGGAGACCTTCATCGAGGAGTTCTCCAACATCCTGCAGCGCAACCTGGGCGCGCACAGCGCCACGCCCTCGGGGCATTGAGAAGGAGCAGCGCATGCCCGTCATGGCCTCTCGCGGCGGCAGCCGCCGGCGCTCGATGAACGAGATCAACATGGTGCCCTTCATCGACGTGATGCTGGTGCTGCTCATCATCTTCATGGTCACCGCGCCCATGCTCACGCCCAGCGCAGTCAACGTGCCCTCGGTCGGCAAGGGCGCCAAGGTACCCAAGGTGCGCGCCGACGTCATCGTCGAACCGGGCGGCAGCGTCGTCTTCAAGGCTGACGGCATCGAGCGCACCGTGGCCGTCGGCCAACTGGGCGCCACCGCCAGCGGCTGGCTCAAGAACCAGCCCGAGGACACGCCCATCCTGATCAGCGCCGACAAGAACGTCTCCTACGACCAGGTCATGCAGGCCATGTCCGAGCTGCAAAAAGCGGGCGTGGCCCGCGTGGCGCTGGCGGTCAAGGCCGCCAATTGACAACCGAACCGAACTGAACAAACCCCAGGCTGCGCCGGACCGCACGCCACAGCCCAGACCGCCCATGCCGCTTCAAGCCCAAGACGACCGCGACCAGTTTGCCCCGCCCCGCCCGCCCGGGCGCGCGCGCGCCGTGGCGCTGGCTGCGCTGGCGCACCTGGTGCTGATTGCCGCGCTGACCTGGGGCGTGAGCTGGAAGACCAGCGCCGACCAGCCCGCCGTCGAGGCCGAGCTGTGGTCTGCCGTGCCCCAGCAGGCCGCGCCGCGCGCGGTGCAGCCGCCCGCGCCCAAGCCTCCGCCCGAACCCAAGCCTGAACCGCCACCGCCGGAGCCGGCCAAGGCCCCTCCTCCCCCACCACCGCCACAGGCCGAGCCCGACAACCGCGAGGCCGACATTGCGCTGCAAAAGCAAAAGGAACGCCTGGAGCAGGAGAAGAAGCTGCGCGAGCAGCAGCTGCAGCGCGAGAAAGAGCAGCGCGAGAAGGCCGAGAAAGAGAAGGCGCAAAAGGAAAAAGCCGAGCGTGAAAAAGCCGAGAAGGCCCGCGCCGAAAAGGAAAAAGCCGAGAAGGAAAAGGCGGAACGGGAAAAGGCCGAGCGCGAAAAACGCGAGGCGCAGAAAAAAGCCGAGGCAGAGAAGCAGAAGAAACTGGCCGAGGAAAAGCGCAAGGCCGAGGCGGATGCGCGCCGCGCCGAGGAGTTGCGCCAGGAGCAGCTGCGCCGCATCCAGGGCCTGGCCGGCGCCACCGGAGGCGAGAACGCCACGGGCAACGCGCAGCGCTCCAGCGGCCCGTCGGGCAGCTACGGCGGCAAGGTGGCGGCCAAAGTCAAGCCCAACATCGTCTATCCCGACGTGATCCCGGGCAACCCGCGCGCCGAGGTCGAGGTGCGCGCCGCGCCCGACGGCACCATCACCAGCGTGCGCCTGACGCAATCGAGCGGCAACAAGGCCTGGGACGACGCCGTGGTGCGCGCGCTGTACAAGACCGAGACGCTGCCGCGCGACGTCGACGGGCGCGTGCCGCCGGCGCTGGTCATCGGGTTCAGGCCCAAGGATTGAGCACCATCTCTCCACGCCGGCGCGAAACGCACGCACCAGCGCGATAATCAGCGCGCCCCTCGCGGGAGGACGGCACCGCCGACAGCGGCGCCAACCGACTCGGACGGGCGTTTTCAAATCACCCCCGCCCTGCCTTGGCAGGGCATTGGGCTTTAAACGCCGCGCACCCCCGTGCGGCAAGGACTTGACGATGAACTGGCTTGACTTCAAGCACCAGTACCTGGTGCGCTTCTGGTCGCCCGTGCCCGCGGTGATTGCGGCCGGCGTGCTCTCCGCCTATTACTTTGGCCTGACCGGCACCTTCTGGGCCGTCACCGGCGAGTTCACGCGCTGGGGCGGGCATGTGCTGCAGTGGTTCGGCGTCGACCTGTCGGACTGGGGCTATTTCCAGATCATCGGCATGCAGGGCACGCCGCTGACGCGTATCGACGGCGTGATGATCATCGGCATGTTCGTCGGCTGCTTCTCGGCCGCGCTGTGGGCCAACAACGTCAAGCTGCGCATGCCACAGCACCGCAAGCGCGTGTTCCAGGCGCTGGTGGGCGGCATCATTGCCGGCTTTGGCGCACGCCTGGCCATGGGCTGCAACCTGGCGGCCTTCTTCACCGGCATTCCGCAGTTCTCGCTGCACGCGTGGTTCTTCGCAATCGCCACGGCCATCGGCTCGCTGGCGGGCGCCAAGGTCAGCCTGCTGCCCATCTTCCGCATCCACGTGAAGCTGCAGAAGGTGTCGAGCGCGCAGCCGCTGAGCCAGCACGCGGCGCAGGCGCGCCGGCGTTTTCGCATCGGCATGGTGCTGTTCTTCGGCTTTGCAGCATGGGCCGTGGCCAAGGCCTTCGACATGCCCAAGCTCGGTTTTGCCGCGCTGTTCGGGCTGGCGTTCGGGCTGATCATCGAGCGCGCCCAGGTGTGCTTCACATCGGCGTTCCGCGACCTGTGGATCACCGGGCGCACGCAGATGGCCAAGGCCATCATTGCCGGCATGGCGGTGGGCACCATCGGCGTGTTCAGCTATGTGCAGCTGGGCATGGAGCCCAAGGTGTTCTGGGCCGGGCCCAACGCGGTCATCGGCGGGCTGCTGTTCGGCTTTGGCATCGTGCTGGCCGGCGGCTGCGAGACGGGCTGGATGTACCGCGCCGTCGAGGGCCAGGTGCATTTCTGGATCGTCGGCCTGGGCAACGTGATCGGCTCGACGCTGCTGGCGCTGGCCTGGGACGACCTGGCGCCGGTGATCGCAGTGAACTTCGACAAGGTCAACCTGCTGCAGGCGCTGGGCCCGCAGGGCGGCCTGCTGGTCACCTACGCGATGCTGGCGGTTGCGCTGCTGCTGGTGCTGGCCTGGGAGCGGCATTTTTTCACGCGCAAGACGCGCGGCGCGGCAGCGACGCTACAGGCGGCCTGACCACCCCCGCTCAACCCCATTCCCGGAGATATTCCCATGAGCAGCAACCCCGCATACACCCCCGACTTTCGCCTGGACATGGTCGGCGAGCCCTGCCCCTACCCGGCCGTGGCCACGCTGGAGGCCATGCCCCAGCTGCAGCCTGGCCAGATCCTGGAGGTGGTCTCGGACTGCCCGCAGTCGATCAACAACATCCCGCTCGACGCCAAGAACCACGGCTACGAGGTGCTGCAGGTCGAGCAGGATGGCCCAACCATCCGCTACCTGATCCGCCGCTGAAACGGTTTCGCCTTCAAACGTATAACTGCGCTGGTTCGCCTTGTTCTGCGCTTGAATGCGAAACCGTATGAAACCCCACAAGGACGCATTCATGCAAAACATCCTCCTCATCGTCCACGCCGCGCCGCACGGCAGCGAGCGCTTTCTGTCGGCCCTGCGCCTGGCCACGGCGCTGCACGCGGTCGAGGCCGACGCGCCGCGTCTGCGCCTGTTCTTCATGTCCGACGCCACCGTGGGCGGCCTGCCCCACCAGAGCGACGGCGCGGGCAACGCGCTGCAGACCATGGTCGAGCAACTGGCCGCCGCGGGCGTGCCCGTCAAGCTGTGCCGCACCTGCGCGCTGGCGCGCGGCCTGGCAGATCTGCCTTTGATCGCCGGCGTAGGGATCGGCACGCTGCCCGAGTTGGCGCAATGGACGCTGGAGGCGGACAAGGTCATTACCTTCTGAGAGCGTGTTTACGATCTTTTCATAGTGCCCGTTGCCCCGCAAAGGCGGTGGCTGCAAGACGCAAAGCGCAGCCGGGCTGGTGGCCCGGCGAGTATTTGCTTGCGCCGCAGACGCTGCTTTTGCGGGGCAACCCTTCGGGCAATGCAGCAAAAAGCCGCACTCAGCGTTGCGCACCTTGTCCAGGCCACCAGCATGGCCTGCGGCGCGCGCCTCGATTGCGGCTTTTTGCTGCATTGCGGGCATCATGAAAAAATCGTAAACACGCTCTGGCCACCGCGCAATCCGCACGGCCAGCCGCGGCTTTCCCGGCTGGCCGTGTGTTTTTGCGAATCGCCGAAAATGCGCGGTTGCCCTTCTCTTGCACGACTCCGATGAAAAGCCCTGAACTGCTGCTGCCCGCCGGCTCGCTGGCCAAGATGCGCGCCGCTTACGACTTCGGCGCCGACGCCGTCTACGCCGGCCAGCCGCGCTACTCGCTGCGCGCGCGCAACAACGAATTTCGCCTGGAGCAGATCGCCCAGGGCATCGAGGAGGCGCACGCGCGCGGCAAGAAGTTCTTCGTCACCAGCAACCTGATCGCGCACAACGACAAGGTGCGCACCTATCTGCGCGACATCGAGCCGGTGATAGCCTGCAAGCCCGACGCCTTCATCATGGCCGACCCGGGGCTCATCATGATGATCAAGGAAAAGTGGCCCGAGACCGAGATCCACCTCTCGGTGCAGGCCAACACCACCAACTGGGCGACGGTCAAGTTCTGGCAGAAGATGGGCGTGGCGCGCATCATCCTGTCGCGCGAGCTGGCGCTCGACGAGATCGAGAAAATCCGCCAGGAATGCCCGGACATGGAGATCGAGGTCTTCGTGCACGGCGCGCTGTGCATCGCCTACTCGGGCCGCTGCCTGCTCTCGGGCTATTTCAACCACCGCGACCCCAACCAGGGCACCTGCACCAACTCCTGCCGCTGGGAGTACAAGACGCACGGCGCCGACGTGGACCCGAACACCGGCGAGGCGCTGGCGCGCAGCATGGAGGGCGGGGGTTTTAGCTTCACCAAGGCGCGCGAGGAGGCCGACAGCCAGTTCGCCGGCACTCAAATCCAGCGCCACCCCAAGGCCGACGAGGTCTACCTGATCGAGGAGGCCGGCCGCCCGGGCGCGATGATGCCCATCATGGAGGACGAGCACGGCACCTACATCATGAACAGCAAGGACTTGCGCGCCGTCGAGCACGTCGAGCGCCTGGTGAAGATCGGCGTCGATTCGCTCAAGATCGAGGGCCGCACCAAGAGCCAGTACTACGTGGCGCGCACCGCCCAGGTTTACCGCCGCGCCATCGACGACGCCGTGGCCGGCCGCCCGTTCAACCCGCACTTGATTACCGAGCTGGAAGGCCTGGCCAACCGCGGCTACACCGGGGGTCTCTTGGAGCGCCGCCCGGCCAACGACTACCAGAACTACGAGACCGGCCACAGCGTGCTGCAGCGCAGCCACTTCGTCGGCGAGGTGCGCAGTTGGGCCGAGGGCTGGGCCGAGGTCGAGACCAAGAACCGCTTTGCCGTGGGCGACCGGCTGGAGATCATCCACCCTGCCGGCAACCGCGAGATCGTGCTGGAGCAGATGCTGAACCTGGACGGCGAGCCAGTGCAGGTGGCCAGCGGCAGCCCGGTGCGCGTACGCATCCCGCTGGCCGCGCCGGCCGAGGGCGCGTTGATCGCGCGGCTGTTGTAGACCCAATACCCTGATGAGTGACATGTCTCAGACTCCTTCCCCCTCTGGGGGAAGGCTGGGATGGGGGCCGGCAACGCCAGCACCAAGGCGCGAGCGTCGCTGGCCCCCACCCTCCCCCGAAGGGGGAGGGAGTGAAGGCAGCACTCTGAACGACGTGCCTAATCAAGCCAAAGACCTCCCCAACGCTTGCCAGCACTGCGCTGGCAGCTCTGTTTTTTGAACAAGGCCTATTCCGGGGCCTTGTGCTTTTTTCGTGACCCCATGACCACTGACACCCCCCACATCACCGTCCTGCCCGAACTCGAAGCCTATATCGACCCGCTGACCCCCGACGAGGACGAGGCGCTGGAGCGCAGCCTGCTGGCCGAGGGCTGCCGCGACGCGCTGGTGCTGTGGGGCAAGGTGCTGGTCGATGGCCACAACCGCTATCGCCTGTGCACCAAGCACGGCCTGCCGTTCAGGACGGTGCAGAACGAGCGCTTCCAGAACATGGAGGACGTGCACCTGTGGATGATCGACCAGCACCTGGGCCGGCGCAGCGTGTCGGAGTTCCAGCGCGGCGTGCTGGCGCTGCGCAAGCGCGAGATCATCGCCAGCCGCCGCGCGGCCGCGGCCGCCGCGGTGAACGCCGCGCGCGCCGAGGCGCCGCAGGAGGCGCCCTGGGAGGGCGAAGTAGAGCCGGCCGTCGCCCAGGCGCTGGCCAGCATGCCCAAGGTGCCCGAGCAGGCGCTCGATACGCGCGAGGCGCTGGCGCGCGCGGCGCGCCTGACGCCGGCGCAGGTCAAGATGATCGAGACCATTCACCAGAGCGCCGCGCCCGAGGTCGTCACCGCGGTCAAGTCCGGCGAACTGTCGCTCAACGCCGCCGCCGTCGTCGCCCAGCTGCCGCTGGCCGAGCAGCAGGCCGCAGCCAGCGCCGGCGCGCAAGAGCTCAAACAGGCCGCCAAGCGCGTGCGCGACGCGAAGAAAAAACCCAAGGCCGAGGCGGCCCACGAGTCCGCCGACGACACCTCGGCACCCGACGCCGCCACGCTGCAGCAGCGCGTGACCGAGCTGGAAGCCGAGAACGAGCGGCTGCGCCAGCAGGTCAAGGCACTGCAGGACTTGCTGGCCGAGCAGGAATAAAACAGGCCGGCGGGCGCACAAAAGCCGCATCGGTCTCAACTTTGCTTTCTAAAGACCGATAACAGCGGTATTTCCCCGGTATTTCCCGCTTTCGACAGGAGTTCGCCATGGTTGCGCCGCTTGCCTCCACTGCCCCATCCAGCACCCCGACCTCCGGCCCGGCCGGTGCTGCCGCGCTCGACGAAGCGCGCAAAACCGCCGCCGCCAGCGCCCAGGGCCAGCGCGCCGAACTGAACGGGCAAATCCTGCAGGCCTCGCTCCAGGTGTCGATCGGCGCGGGCAACGACTCGCTGGCGCTGCTCTACAAAAGCGCCATTGAGCAGATCAACGAGCGGTTGGCGCCCGAGCTGGGCGCCAACGCCTTGCAGGCGGCGATGGGCCAGGACAACAGCGCCGAGGGCACGGCCGGGCGCATCCTGGCGCAGTCGACGGCGTTTTTCGACGCCTACGCGCGCCAGCACCAGGGCGAAGACCCCGAGGCCGTGCTGCGCAACTTCGTCGACCTGATCCGCGGCGGCTTTGAAAAAGGCTTTGCCGAGGCGGCCGACATCCTCGCCGGCCTGGGCGTGACGGGCGAGGGCAGCGCCATCTCCGCCGACATTCAGAAAACCTTCGAGCTGGTGCAAAAAGGCTACGACGACTTTTTGAACAGCCGCCTGGCCGCGCTGCAGCCGCAAAGCCAGGACAGCGCCGGGGCTGCCTCCGGCGCCTGAAGCGGCTTACCCGCCCGCCAGCACTGGCGCAAAGCGGCGCAGCCGCAGCGCGTTGCTGAGCACGAAGACGCTGGACAAGGCCATGGCGCCGGCGCCAAAGATGGGCGACAGCAGCAGGCCATAGGCCGGGTACAGCACGCCGGCGGCCAGCGGGATCAGCGCGGTGTTGTAGCCAAAGGCCCAGAACAGGTTCTGGTGGATGTTGGCAATCGTCGCCCTGGACAGCGCGATCGCGTTGGGCACGCCCGCCAGGCTGCCGCCCACCAGCACCACGTCGGCCGACTCGACGGCCACGTCGGTGCCGGTGCCGATCGCCAGGCCGACGTCGGCCTCGGCCAGCGCCGGCGCGTCGTTGATGCCGTCGCCGACGAAGGCGATCGCTCCATGCTCCGCGCGCAGCCGGCGCACCGCGTCGACCTTGCCGGCGGGCAGCACCTCGGCCACCACCTCGTCGATGCCCAGTTGCCGGGCAATCGCCTGCGCGGTGTGCGCGTTGTCCCCCGTGACCATGGCCACCTTCAGCCCAAGCTGGTGCAGCGCGGCGATGGCCGCCGGCGTGCTCTCCTTGACCGGGTCGGCCACGGCGATGACGGCCGCCAGCCGCCCGTCGATGGCGGCATACAGGGGTGACTTGCCCTGCTCTCCCAGGCGCTGCGCGGTCGCCGCGAATGTGCTGGCATCCAGCCCCAGCGCGCGCATGAAGCGGTCGGCGCCTACCTCCACGCGCACGCCCTGCACGCTGGCGCGCACACCCATGCCGGTGACGGATTCGAAGTCGTCCAGCGGCGCCAGCGCAATGCCGCGCTCGGTGGCCGCCGTGGCAATGGCGCGCGCAATCGGGTGCTCCGAGCGCGACTCCACCGCCGCCACCAGCGCCAGCACCTGGTTGCGGTCAAAGCCCTCGGCCACCTCCAGGTCGGTCAACGCGGGGTGGCCCTCGGTCAGCGTGCCGGTCTTGTCGACGGCGACGACCTTCGCATCCTTGAGCCGCTGCAGCGCCTCGCCCTTGCGAAACAGCACGCCCAGCTCGGCGCCGCGGCCGGTGCCGACCATGATCGAGGTCGGCGTAGCCAGCCCCATCGCGCAGGGGCAGGCGATGATGAGCACGGCCACCGCATTGACCAGCGCAAAGGTGAGCGCCGGCGTCGGGCCGAACACCATCCAGGTGGCGAACGTGAGCAGCGCCGCCAGCATCACGGCCGGCACGAACCACATCGTCACCTTGTCGACCAGCGCCTGGATCGGCAGCTTGGAGCCCTGCGCCTGCTCGACCATGCGGATGATCTGCGCCAGCATGGTCTGCGCGCCCACGGCCGTGGCGCGCAGCGTCAGCGCGCCCTGCTGGTTGACCGTGCCGCCGACCACGACGGCAGCCACCGTCTTCTCGACCGGCACCGGCTCGCCGGTGATCATCGACTCGTCCACGAAGCTGCGCCCCTCGGTCACCTCGCCGTCCACCGGCACGCGCTCGCCCGGGCGCACGCGCAACAGGTCGCCCAGCTGCACCGCGTCCACGGCAACGTCGACCTCCTGGCCGTCGCGCAGCACATGCGCCACCTTGGCCTGCAGCCCCACCAGGCGGCCGATGGCCTGCGAGGTGCGGCCCTTGGCGCGTGCCTCCAGGTAGCGGCCCAGCAGGATGAGCGCGACGATGACGGCCGCCGCCTCGTAGTACACGTTCACGGTGCCCGCCGGCAGCACGCCGGGCGCGAACGTGGCAACGACCGAATAGCCGAACGCCGCCGCGGTGCCGACCGCGACCAGCGAGTTCATGTCCGGCGTCAGCCGCGCCAGCAGCGGAAAGCCCTGCAGGTAAAACCGCCGACCCGGAATCGCCAGTACCAGCGCGGTCAGTACGAACTGGACGTACCAGCTGGTCTGCATCCCGATGATGCGATCCACCCAGGCGTGCATGCCAGGGCTCATGTGCGAGCCCATCTCCAGCACGAAAACCGGCAGCGCCAGCGCCGTCGCCAGCAGCAGGTCGCGCCTGAGTTGCTCGCGTTCCTGGTCTTTTTTGGCCGCAGCCACGCCGGCCGCCTGCGCGCGCGTGTCGACCACGCTGGCCGGATAGCCCGCCTTGGCCACCGCGGCCAGCAGATCGGCAGCCGCCGCAGTGCCGTGCACGCTGGCGCGCTCGCTGGCCAGATTGACCACCGCCTCGGTCACGCCAGGGACGGCCTTGAGCGCGCGCTCGACCCGCCCCACGCAGCTGGCGCAGGTCATGCCGTCGACCGCCAGCTCAACGCTGCCGGCCGGCACCGCGTAGCCCGCGTCCCGCACCGCCTGCACCAGCGCCGCATGGTCGACACCACGGCCGGCCGGCCGAATGTCCGCGCGCTCGGTCGCCAGGTTGACCGCCACGCTGTCCACGCCCTCGACCTTGGCCAGCGCCTTTTCCACCCGGCGCACGCAGCTGGCGCAGGTCATGCCCTCGATGGGCAGGCTGACGGGCGCGGCAGCCGCCTGGGCATGGCCCGCTACTGACATGTTCATGGCCGTCACTCCTTTGATTCAAACTTATGGGCGTAGCGTAAACCTTGCCATGATGTCAAAGTCAAGCGCTGCGGGCGACGGCGACGGCGACGGCGCTGGCGCTGGCGCTGGCGCTGGCGCTGCCGATTGTCGTGTCGGGATCGAGCCTGCAGACCGATTGGCCGCGCGCCGCCATGTTCAAGGTGTGGCAGCCCTGCTCCGTCGGCACCAATGCGACCGTCGGGTCGAGTCGCACGGTAGCGAGGCGCGCACCAAGGCCGTGTCCCCGCAGGCTATTGACCGGTTCCTGGCTTGGCTTGAATTGCAGACGCCACAGCGCCGCACCATCGGAATGGCGGCCGAGTACGCCAGCCTGGCAGGCAGCCGGAGGCCGGATCTGCATAAAAACAAGGAGACGACGGCCGTGTGTACGACCGGAATATGGCTGTCAGGCGCGATGCCCTTTGCGAATATTCCCACCATGGGAATAAAAAGCAAAACGCGCTAGGCTTTTTGTAGCGCTAGCGCGTTTGTTTATATGGGGTGGCTGATGGGGCTCGAACCCACGACAACAGGAATCACAATCCCGCCCAAATAGTATTTACCTATGTTGGTGTGCGTAGATACAATCATTAAAATCAACAACTTATCAATGAAACAAGTTTTTGATGTGTTGATTGTTATTCCTGAAAATTCGGGTTTTCAGTCTGTAAACAGTCTGTACGAGGTGGCAGCATGGCAAGGCCGAGCAAATCAGCATCGATCGACTACGGGGACGCTCACGTCCTGACGCATGGGCTACTGGACCGCGCTGCCTGCCCTGCTGGTGACCGCTTCGTGCTGGTGAAGGACGCCGATACCAAGGGACTGCGCCTGCGCGTCACGCCTGCCGGTGGCAAGTTCTGGCAGTTTGAAACCCGCATGAAGGGCAAACTGATAACCCGTTCGCTGGGTGAGTGGCCCGCCGTATCAATCAGCGAAGCCCAAACGCAAGCCCGCATCTTGCGCAATATGACCGCGCAAGGGGTTGACCCGCGCGAAGTTGAACGCGAAGCACAGGAAAGGCGCGAAGCCGAGGAGGCCGCACGCGCTGCCCTGCTGGCGCAAGAACAGGCAGAACGCGAAGCCGCCGCCCTGCAAGCCCAGCACGAAGCCCAGACGGTGGGCGAGGCATGGACCGCGTACATCGAGGCCCGCCGCCCGTTCTGGGGCGCGCTGCACCTGGCCGACAACATGGGCATGATGGCCCCGGGTGGCGAGCCCAAGAAACGGGGCAAGGGCACCACCACGCCGGGGCCGCTGGCACACTTTGCGCCCCTGCGCTTGTTGGACGTGACGGGGGAAACCGTGCACCAGTGGGCGATGGAAGAAGCCCGCGCCCGCCCGACACGCGCCCGCCTTGGCCTGCACCTGTTCAATGCCTTCCTGAACTGGTGTACCGAGCGCCCAGAATATGCCGACCTTGTCACGGCCAATGCTGCCAAGAACCGCCGCGCCCGCGAAGCGCTGGGCAAGCCCCAAGCCAAGCATGATGCGCTGCTGAAGGAGCAGCTACCCACGTTTTTCCAAGCCGTGCAAGGGCTGCGAAGCCCCGCCGCTAGCGCCTACCTGCTGGGGCTGCTGCTGACTGGCGCACGTCCCGGCGAGCTGCAAGCGCTGCGGTGGGAGGACGTAAACACCCAGTGGAAGGCTCTCACCATCCGCGACAAGGACGCCAGCAAAGGGGGCCGCGATGGCACCCGACAAGTGCCCTTGACGCCCTACATGCACCACCTGATTGCTGGCTTGCCCCGCCGTGGCGACTTCGTGTTTTCCAGCGAGCAAGGCGACGCGCCCATCAGCCGCCCGCATCGCCGCCTGGCCGACGCCTGCGCCGTGGCTAGCGTGAGCGTCACCTTGCATGGCCTGCGCCGCAGCTTTGGCAGCTTGTCCGAATGGCTGGAATTGCCCGCTGGCGTGGTGGCGCAGATTCAAGGCCACAAGCCCAGCGCCACCGCTGAAAAGCATTACCGCGTGCGCCCGCTCGACCTGCTGCGCGTGCACCATGAAAAGCTGGAGGCGTGGATTTTGGAACAGGCCGGGGTGCAATTCGACGTCCAGGCCGAACCGGGCAAGCTGCGTGCCGTTGTCTCTTAATATCAAAAAAGCGATAATATGAATCAATGGACTGTCACCCTGCACCCGCAGGCCGAGCCTGAGCTGCAAGCTCTGCCCGCTGACATGCAGGCGCGCTTTCTGCATATTGCCGAGTTGCTGGAGGAATTCGGGCCGCAGCGCGTGGGCCTGCCCCATATCCGCCCGCTGGAAAGCAAGCTGTGGGAAATGAGGATGCAGGGCCGCGACGGCATCGCCCGCGCCGTGTACGCCGCCATCCATGGCCGCCGCCTGCTGGTGCTGCATGTGTTCGTGAAGAAAACCCAGACCACGCCCCGCAAGGCGATTGAAACCGCACTGAAACGACTGGAGGCCCAGGCATGAAAGACCTGAAAACCATCAAGGCGCAACTGCTGACAGACGCCGACACCCGCGCCGCCTACGACGCCCAGGCCGACGAGTTCACCGTCGCCCGCGAACTCATTGCCGCGCGCACCCAGGCCGGACTGACGCAAGCCGATGTCGCCGAGCGCATGGGCACCACGCAAAGCACCGTTGCCCGACTGGAGGGCGGCAAGGCCGCGCCGTCGCTGCGCAGTCTGCAACGCTATGCCCAGGCCGTGGGCCGCCGTGCCGTGGTGCGGCTGGAGCACGCCTGACCCGTTTTGCCCCAGCTAGACCCGCCTCGAAACCGGGTTGAAAGCCAGTGCCTCCCGCTGGCCTGCTGGGGCTCCCGCTACAGGGAGCAGCGCCCGGGAGGGGCACAATGCGAGCACCAAATTTTGAGGGTGAGCGCTCCGGCGTTAGTGGGTACGGAGTAGCACAGTTCAGCGAAGAAAAACTGAAAAATATTTGGGAGCTTATCCCGGCGCGCTGGAAAAGCCACGAAACAAGGGATCTCCGTGGCCAAACCGACGCTTATCGCCTGATCTTAGGCATTGCCCAAGGGCTGTCCTACTGCGACGCCGCCGGGAAAGTAACCGCCGCTGGCAATTCAGTTGCTCAGGATATGGAGGCCATCGGTAATGCGGCTGTAGCTTTAATGCGTGCGATCCAACGCGCCGACAAGGCCGCCCGCGTGTCTATTGATTGCGAGGCTGTCTTGCGTACACCCCCGCTGGTAGGCCCGGAAACCAAGCTCCTGAGCGTGGAGGGGCAGTTTTCAGTGAACTGGTTCCAGGCACTGCGCGCCCGCGGCCATCTAGAGCATGCACTTGCGATAGCTGATTCAGTACCGCAAGACCGCGGAACGAGGTCGTTTCTGGCTGCTCTATGGGCGCTAGCCGACGATGTATCGAACGTGGTCGCAGACTTGCAAAAAGACGTCGCCACCGGCACCAACATCCGTCCCGACCGAATCAACGCGCAGAGGATGGCACGGGAGTTTACCGTCCATGCAGGCGCAGAACTTCGCCGCCCGCTGCCGATCTCGCCTTGGGTTGCCGAGGTGTTTGCTCTGGCAGCGTCTGAGCGCAATGTCAAGGTCGGCAAGGCCCTTGCACTACGAGAAATTCGAACCTATGCCGCACGCTATGCAGACCACATGAAGCGACTGGCATAGTCGTTTTCTCGTGTAAAAAAGACCATAGCGCTATCAACCGAAAGGGATATAGCGCAATGGAAATAGTAGTTAATCAATCATCCGAAGCCCGCCGCGCTGCTGCCGAGCCCCAGCAAGTCACGACGCCGCAATGGCCGCCGCTGGAAAGCGTCACAAGCCCCGCCGTACCAACAGCGCAGGCGGCCTATTACCTGAGCCGCCGCCCGCAGACGCTGCGCATATGGGCGATGACGGGGCGCCCCATCAAGCCCCTGCGCGTCCATGGGCGCCTCGCCTGGCCAATGGCCGACATCCGTCGCCTGCTGGGTATGGGGGGCGTGCAATGAGCCCCAACAAAAACGCCCTGGAGCTGGCGGGCTCCAAAGGCGCTATTCAAAACACGAACAACGCTGATTCTACCCGCAAGCCTCCGCGCTTGACCAGCTTGCGCTACACTGCGCCCGTGCAGAAATGCATGGTGTGTAGTAACGCCAAATCCGAAGCGGTTGCAAGCCCCACCGACAAGCGGGCTTTTGTCACGTCCAAATTTTGGGGACTGGTGCGCCTGCATCAGCCCATGGTTTCGGGCGAGATGGGCCTACCCGCGAGGATGGCCGCACGGCTTCGGACGTGTTACTACCATCTCGCCCACCCTATGCCCGTAGTACGGCAAACGGTGGCCCTTGTCACTCCCGAAGGAGCCAAGACCATGATGAACCCGACCACCAAGGGCCGCACCGCGCCCGCTACCGATCCAGTTCACCTACACGCCTGCGCCGTCAACGGCCTGCGCCATGCCCTGCACCTGCTGACGCATGGCGACCTGGCAGACCGCGCCGAGCTGCAGCGCGCCATCGGCAAGGCCACGCGCGCCGCTACCGCCATCAAGCGCCTGGCTGCTTCCAACACGTTGGAGGGCTGAACCATGAGCAACACCAACATCACCGCCCGCGCCATGGGCGAGGCCACGGCATTGCCCGAGTTCGTCACGGGCTACACCGACGCCGACCAGCTTGTCTGTTTTCAGCACTTTGGGCAGGGACGCACCCTGACCGTATCGGCATCGCAGTTTGCGAACACCGTGCGGCTGGCGCAGAGCACCGGCGACACCTATGCATGTCTGACCCTTGCGCCCGGGCTGGCGCGCGCCCT
Organism: Comamonas faecalis; assembly: GCF_039538025.1. Taxonomy (NCBI): domain Bacteria; kingdom Pseudomonadati; phylum Pseudomonadota; class Betaproteobacteria; order Burkholderiales; family Comamonadaceae; genus Comamonas; species Comamonas faecalis. The sequence continues at coordinate 33,203 of NZ_BAABBP010000026.1, read as the reverse complement.
GGCCGGGTATCTGCTGGCCTGCGCCGATGCAGTGGAAGGAGGTCAGCAATGAACGCCAGCAAGACCAACCAAAAAGCTGCCGTAGTCTGCGCCGACCAATGCCGCGCGCTGGTGCTGCTCGACTTTGCCGAGCTGCAAACCGCCGGGCGCTGCGCCGACGAAACAGGCGAATGGAGCGACGACGACTTCGACCTGCTGCTGGCAACCGATGCCGCGCACGAGCTGGCGCAGGCGCTGTCGCCTGGCGACGACCTGACGAACTTCGAAGCCGGTTGGTATCGCGCCCTGGCCGTGCTGGTGCTGGTGAGCAAGGCATATGCACCCGGCGATACGACCTACTTTGGGCGTGCCATGGCCAGCCTGGTGCGGAAGATGCAGACGCTGCCCGAGATGTGGCAGGCGCTGGTGGAGGGGCTGATATGAGCTTCGACAAGACCCGCCTACCCGACCCGCAGGGTTACTACACCGAGCGCGCCGGGCTGACGTTCCGCGAGCGCCGGGGCAAGTGGCGCACCACCGCCTGCGCCTTCCACGACGGCGCCGACAGCATGCGCGTGAACCTGGACAGTGGCGCTTTTGTCTGCATGGCCGGTTGTGGTGCGCGAGGTGGCGACGTACTGGCCTATCACATGGCGCACGCCGGGCTCGATTTCATCACTGCTGCCAAGGAGCTGGGCGCCTGGGTGGAGGACGGCAACCAGGCGCCAGCCAGGCCTACGCCGCTACCGGCGCGCGATGCCCTGGCTGTGCTGGCCGTCGAGTCCAACGTGGTGGCCGTGGCTGCCGCTAACGTCGCCCACGGCGTGACTCTGACGCAGGTGGACTTGCAGCGCTTGATGCTGGCCGCTGGCCGCATCGCCCGCATAGCGGAGGTGTTCGCATGAAGCGCGATTACCAAGATCTTGTGGCGCCGCTAGATGCCGATGTTGCCGCAGCCCTGGCCTGCCGCCCACCTGAGCGTGCGTTTCCACCGCTGGAGGACAGGGACGCAATGGACGTCACGCAAACAAAGCCAGATATCCAATCAAAGGATGAAGCCGAATGGCCTGCGCCCGCGCTGGCCGATGCTGTCGCGCCTGAGCTGACCGCCGATATGCTGCCCGGCTGGCTGGGCGCCTACGTGGGCGCGCTGGCCAGGTCAACGCAAACGCCGGTAACCATGTCTGCGCTGTTCGCGCTGTCTGTCGTGGCCACCTGCGTTCAGCGGCGCTACGTGGTGCAGGTGCACGAGGGCTACACCGAGAGCGCCAGCTTTTGGAGTCTGAGCGCAGCGCCGAGCGGTTCCCGTAAATCGGCCATCGTGGCTGCTCTGACGGCGCCTATCGAGGCATGGGAGAAGGACGCACAGCAAAAGATGCGCCGGGCAATCAGCGACCGGCGGGCGCAGATCGGCGAGATCGAGGCCACCGTGAAGCGCATCAAGGAGCAGATAGGCAAGTGCGACGACGGGCAAGAGCGGGAGCAAATGCGGCGCCGAATGGCTGAGCTGGATGCATCCATGCCCGAGGAGCTTTTCCCGCCCGTGGTGTTCTCTGGTGACACGACGGTGGAAGCGCTGCAAATGACCTTGGATGAGCAGTGCGGACGGGCGTCGGTGCTGTGTGCCGAGGGTGGGTTGTTCAGCGCCTTGTCAAGCACCTACGGTGGCCGCGCCGGGCCATCGTTGGATGTGCTGTTGGAAGGCTTTAGCGGCGGGGCGGTGCGCGTGGTGCGCCATTCGCGTAAGGCATTTGTCGAGCGCGCGGCAGTCACGCTAGGTCTGATGATCCAGCCCGACCTATTGGCCGATGCGGCGGGTTCTTCGCGGTTTCGTGCCAGTGGCTTGATGGCGCGCTTTGCCTTTGCCGTGCCCGGCCCATTCGTGGGCGGGCGCAACGTGCGGGCGTACACACCTGTACCCGATGAGCTGCGCGGCGAGTACCGGCGCTGTGTCGATTCGCTGCTGGGTGATCCAGACACCCAGGGGCCGTACCTGCCGCCCAAGGTGATCCCGCTGGGCGAGGACGCCTTGGGGGTCTGGTATGACTTCGCGCAGTGGGTGGAGGACGAATTGGCGCCGGGCCGGGTGCTGGCCGCAATGCACGACTGGGGCGCCAAGCTGGCGGGCATGGCTGCGCGCGTGGCGTTGCTGTTTGAGCTGGTGAAGTCCGGGCCTGAGCTGGTCGAGGTGGGTGTGATGAGCATGGATGGAGCCGTGCGTCTGTGCCGCGCTCTGGTGCCGCACACGCGCCAGGCGTTCCGGCTGCTGGCAGCAGATGAAGTGGACAGGGATGCTGACCACGTTTTGCAGTGGGCGGTGCGCGGCGGGCGGCGGGAGTTCCTGCAGTCCGAGGTGCACCGGGAGCTGCACAACCGATTCACCAAGCGCGAGCGCTTGATTGCTGCCCTGCAGCGGCTGCAAAGCAGCCATTGCCTACGGCACACCAAAAGAAAGAACGAAGGCGCCCGAGCTTCGGACGTGTGGCTGGTCAATCCGGCGCTGTTCCTTCATTGATTCCTTTTATTGCTATAGAGATTAAATAAATGTTATTTCTATTCAATACCTTACATGCGCGAGCGCTAAGACGCCAGGAAAAACAGGAAAAACAGGAAGAACTCAAACAGGGGCTGATGACCTTCGGTAATTCCTGTAATTCCTGTTTTTCCTGCCCTTCGCTGGGTGGCGCGGCGGGTGTGCGCTCGTCGCCGGCAGTCGCGAGTGGGCGCGCCGCATTCTGGCGCGCGTTGAGGGTGGCGAGCGTGTCAGCCGCACCGTGCAGCGCCTTGACCTGCAGTCCATCGCCCGCAGCGCCGATCTGCAGACCTACCTCGACCGCCGCATCCGAGCCCGCATCCGCAATCTCGCCGAGGGTAAGCCTGCATGACGGCGCGTGGGTCCTCCCTGGCCTTTGCCCGTGCGGGTCATTCGCGCCGCACTCTCCGGCTGTTGCGCAACCCTACTAAGGGGGCTATGGCATGGTGATTGACCTGAACGAGCAAGGAACGCAGACGGCTTTGGCCTTGCTGGTGGGCGTGACGCAGCCCACCATCAGCAACCTGATGTCCGAAGGCAAGCTGCCATCGTCTGGCACCTTGGGCGAGCTGCTGCAGGCCTACTGCGCCCGCCTGCGCGACCAGGCTGCTGGCCGGCTTGGTGATTCGCTGGGCCTCGACCTGGTGCAAGAGCGCGCCGCCCTGGCCCGCGAGCAGCGCATCGGCCAGGCCATCAAGAACGGTGTGGCCCGCAGGGAATTTGCCCCGGTGGGCCTGTTGGCCGATGTGCTGGGCACGGCTTCCAGCGCCGTGGTGGATCGCTTCGACCACCTGGAGGGCGTGCTGGCCAAGTCCTGCCCCGACTTGCCCGACGATGCCAAGACCGCGGTGCTTACCGTGATTGCGGATGCCCGCAACGAGTGGATCAAGTCCACGGCCCGCCTGGTGGATGCCGCCGTTGATGAGATGCTTGCCGACAGCGACCATGACAGCATGGCGGCTGACAACGCTGCGCCGGTTGATTTGACCACCGACGTAGAGGGGAGCATCACATGAGCCCGCTTGAAGTCACCCTGCAAATCGCCTCGGGGCAGACCATCGCACCCGAGCAGGCTTTGGCCGCGCTGCTGGCGCGCACCACCGACCCCGAGGCCACGCGTCGCCGTGAGCGCAACGCCGCTATTCGCACAAGGGATAACGCCTTGCGTGAAGCCGCCCAATGCCTGGCGCACGACGCCCCGGCTATCTGGACACTGGCGCAGCGCCTGGCGCAAGCCATAGCGCGCTTTCGCGCCTGCACCTGGCCGCGCATCAAGGCCGGGTTAGACGTGGCCCTGAGCCCTGCCGAGGATGCATTGCGGCAAGCGTTTTTGACGGGCATCAACATCCCCAGCACCCAGCGCCACCTGTACGAGTTACTGAAACTTTGACGGTGGCGCCTGCAGTGGTAGCTCGACATCATGGCGCTATCCCAACTTGGAATAACGCCATGCCACACCCCACCCCCAAGCAAATCCGCGAGCAGCAAGCCGCCGTTGCCGACGTGATCGCCGCCGCCTACGGCGAGCCGCCCGCCGCCATGCATCCGCTGGCGCAAGCCATGAGCCTGCGCGCAGCCGTAGACCTCATGGGGCGCCAGCTTTTGAGCGAGCACGACAACACGCAACGCGCCTTTGCCCGTGGCCTGGCCAGCAGCGACTTCGCAGCGCTGCTGGCACAAGGCGCCGCGCCCGCAACCCTCGCCACATTCGCCCAGGCCGCCGAGCATCGCGTGTTCTGCGACATTGTGGGTGTGACCTCTTACCGCCCCGAGCCCATCCGCGCGCTTGAGGATGACACCATCCTGTTGGAGCCGCTGCAAGAGTTCCAGCGCATGCGCGCAAGCGTGATCTTGCCGGGCACCCCAGGCCCTGCGGATGTTGCGCTGCGCACCTATGGCCGCGTCGTAGGCGTGTCGCGTCAGTTGGTTGTCAATGGCGACCTCGCCCACGTCCTGCGCAGCCTCAAGAACGTAGCCGCAACCAGCGCCAGGCAAGAGGCCGCCATGCTGGCGAACACGATGGAAACGGGCATCACCATGGGCGACGGACAGTTCATGTTTGACGCGCAATTCAAGAACGTGCACGCCGCCGCCCTTGACGCCGCAGCGCTGGGCAAGGCTATCGAGCTGCTGCGCACGCAACCCACTGCAAGCGGCCAACCCGCAGGGCTGAGCGCCCGACATTTGATCGTCGCCCCTGATCTTGAATTTCCCGCGCGGCGCCTGGTGCATGAATCTGGGGTTCGGATCGAGGTGCAAGCCCTGGCCGGGCTGCCCGCTGGCCGTTGGTTCCTGCTGGCAGCGCCCGACGTGTGCCCGGTGATCGGCCTGTTGCAACTGGAGGGCAGCCGCTCGCCTATTCGCGTGGAGCAGTTGAACTACATCTTTGAATCCGACGTGCTGCCCATCCGCATCACGGCTGATTTGGGCTGCACCTGGTTGCGCCGTACCGGTGTCGTGAAGGGTGGCGTGTGATGGCGCTTTTCAAGAAAGAACCCACGGCGTTGGAGTATCGCGCCTACCTGCAAGAGCAATACGACGTTGCCGAGGCCAACCGTCAACGCATGAACATCGCCAACAAAGCAACCGCCGCCAACAGCTACGCGCATACCGCCCGATGGCTGCAGGCGGCAATGCAAGAGGTTGACGATTTCTTGAGCGCCAGGTCAGCAAGTGAACACCCACCGCGCGCCTGACCTGACCGACCTGCGCCGCGTTTGGGCGTGGAAGCCCTGCCCGTGGGGTGGTGGCCCTGCCGACCGGCTGGCCGTTGCCTGGCACGAGGCAGGCCATGCGGTCTATGCCCGCTGGATCGGCTGGGACATGCGCCGCGTAGAACTGCACGCCGATGGCGGCGACTGTTTTCCCGAACCAATTGACCCCGAGGTCACGCACCAGCTTGAAGATGAAGATGGAGAGATTCGAGCAACGGCTGCAGGGCTTTTTCATGCGGGCCTGGCCGCCGAGCTGCTGCGTGCGAAGCTGCCGTGGCGCGGCCCAATAGCACGCCCACGACAGACTGACCACCACCGGGCGGAAACGATGCTGGCGCCCGGTTTTGGTGCAAACACCTTGCCAGGCCACGCCTACGCCCAATTGCAGGCGCTGCACGCGCTGAGCGCGCATTGGGACGAGGTTGCCGCCATCGCCGCCATCCTGCAGCGCGATGGCGTTTGGAGCCCACAGGCGATGGTGGCCTGAATATTTCCCGCGTGTGGCGGACGGCTGACCGCGACACAAGACCGCCGGCGGGCACCTGGGTTTTCTCCTCCCAGGTGACAAGGTGGTCACCTACATCGTGATGCGCCCTTGCACGCCCCTTTGGAGGGGCTTTTTTGTGGGCGCGCATCGTGTAGCCCAAAAAACGCCGTCGATTAACGCTGAAACCCCGCACCGCAGTCTGTAAACAGTCTGTACGAACACAAAAAAGCAACCAAAAAAAAAGCGCGCTACTGTTTTTGTAGCGCGCTTTCCTTTGCTGTATTGGGGTGGCTGATGGGGCTCGAACCCACGACAACAGGAATCACAATCCTGGACTCTACCAACTGAGCTACAGCCACCGTAGCTCTGCATTATAGCCTGAGAATTTTGCTTCCCCCCGAAGATTTATTCGTCGTTGGCGCTCAGCGCGGTGGGCTTGTCCACCTTGATCTGCACGTCCATCTGCTTCTTGAGCCATTCGTAATACGCCATCGCTTCGGCTGAGATCCAGGCCTGGGTGTATTGCTGCTGCTCGATGCGCTGCACCTCGGGCTTTTGCTCTTCACGCGGTGCGATGCGCTCGAGCCGCACGACGGCATAGCCCTGCTGCCCAAGATCCACACCCAACCATGCCGGCAGCGGATCGATGGGCGCCTGCAGCACTGCGTCGACGAGAACTGGCGGCAGGTTGTCGGCCTGGTCGCGCGAGACCAACTGCTTGGCACCCAGGCCCTTGGCGCTGTCGGGCTTGGCCTTCCAGGCGGCCAGTTGGGCCTGGCCGTCTTCGCGCGCCAGCTGGGCCGACCGGTCTGCCAGGTAGAGCTGGCGCGCCTTGTCTTTGGATTGGTCGAAGGGCAACGTCATCGCCGGCTGGTAGTCGATCACGCGGCCGGCGGCCATCGTCGTGGCGTCCAGCTCGACGGCTTCTGTGTTGCGTTTGCTTTGCACGGATTCAGGCTGGAACAGTGCTTGCAGAAAACGCGGGTTAGCCAGCACCCCTTGCGCCTGGAGTTGCGGCTGGCGCGTGACGCCAGTTGCCGTGTGGATCTTGAGATTGAACTTGTCGGCCACGGCCTGCAGGTTGTCGGGCTGCTCGTACACCGTGTTGGCAAACGATTCGGCCATCTCGGCAAATTTGCGCTGCGCCTGCTGCTGCTTGAGCTCGGCCTCCAGCCCGGGGCGCATGGTCTCGAAGCTGGGCACTGCGGGGGCCTTGACGTCGGTCAGCTCAATGATGTGGTAGCCGAAATCGGTCTCGACCAGGTCGCTGATCTCGCCCTTTTTCAGCGCATAGACCGCATCCTCGAACGGCTTGACCATGGCGCCGCGGCCAAAGAAGCCCAGATCGCCGCCGTTCACCGCAGACCCGGGGTCTTGCGACTCCTCGCGCGCCACCCGCGCAAAGCTGGACGGGTCTTTGCGCACCTGCTCCAGCAGCTTCTCGGCCTTGGCCTTGGCGGCCTCGCGCTCGGCTGGCGGCGCATCCTTGTCGACGGTAATCAGGATATGGCTGGCGCGGCGCTCTTCCTGGCCGGCCAGGCGCTGGGCGTTTTCCTTGTAGTAGGTGCGCAGGTCGTCTTCGTTGAGCGTGATGCCGGCCTTGATCGCATCCAGGTCGAGCACGACGTATTCGACGTTGGCCTGCTCGGCCTGCTGGAACTGATTCTTGTGGCCGTCGTAGTACTGCTGCAGATCGGTGTCGGTGGCGCTGACCTTGGCTGCGTAGCTGGCCGGCTCAAAGCGGGCGACCTGGATCTCGCGGCGCTGCAGCAAGGCGCCGATGGCCAGGTCTGCCTCGGCCGGGCTGTTGAAACCGGTATTCACCAAGCGTCCCATGACCTGGTTGACCGACAGGTCATGGCGCACGCGCGCCTCGAAGCCCTCGGGAGTCATGCCCTGCGCGGCAACGAGGTTGCGGTAGGCATCGGCATCCAGCGTGCCGTCGGCACGGCGCAGCGCGGCGATCTGCGGAATGTCGTGCAGTTCGCGCGCCAGGCGTGCGTCGCTGGTCAGCAGGTGCATTTTTTGCGCCGCAGCCTGCAGCACCTGGTCGTGCACCATGCGCTCGAGCGTCGCATAGCGCGCCTGATCCGTGTCCAGCAGCTTGGCGTCGATGCCGGGCGACTGGGCGCGGATGCGGTCGCTCTCCTGGCGGTGCACGTTGTCCCACTGGTCGCGGGTGATGTCGGTACGGCCCACGCGCGCAACCACTTCGCTCTTGCCGGAGAAATAGTTCGCATCGATGCCCACCAGAACAAACGATGGAATGATGAGCAAAAACAGCACACCCATGACCCATTTGGTGTGCTTGCGAATCGATTCGAGCATGAACGGTCTTTCAACTACTGCAAAAGAAAAGGCGAACAGGTGTTCGCCTTTGTCTGGGGTGGTGGGTGCTGACGGTCTCGAACCGCCGACCTACGCCGTGTAAAGGCGCCGCTCTACCAACTGAGCTAAGCACCCCCCATAACTGATTTTCCTCGCGTCTCAGTTCAAGGCATCCTTCAATGCCTTGCCTGGACGGAACTTGGGAACCTTGGCAGCCTTGATTTTAATCGTAGCGCCGGTGCGGGGATTGCGGCCGGTGCGCGCGGCGCGCTTGCCTACGGCAAAGGTGCCAAAGCCTACCAGCGAGACGGTGCCACCTTTTTTCAGGGTCTTCTTGACGGCCTCGATCGTGGAATCCAGCGCGCGCGCGGCAGCGGCCTTGGAGATGTCTGCATCGTTCGCGATGTGTTCAATCAATTCTGTCTTGTTCACAAGAGATCCCTCTGCAATGGATGGAGTTTGTTCAAACAGGGCCTTGCCGGCGCGCCAGTGTCTGTATTGATGGGCCCGCTGGAAAAGCTGCAAGGCAGCCCACTGACTGCCTTGCGAGATTAGAGCCAGCACGCCATGCAGTGTCAACAAGACATGCCCCAAGAGCACGGCAAAACGCAGATTCTATCGTCGGTTTGCCCTCTCGCGCGGCTGCGGTGCGTCAGCGCCCTTGCGGGCCGATGCGCGCGCGGATTTCGGGCAGGGCGCGGCGCAGGTAATACACCATCGACCAGACGGTCAGGATGGCTGCGGCCCAGATCAACCAGGTGCCCCACACGCCGGTGTCGATGCCGCCGGGCAGATGGCCATCGAACAGCAGGAACGGAATGGCCAGCATCTGCACCGTGGTCTTGACCTTGCCCAGCATGTGTACCGCCACGCTCTTGCTCGCGCCGATTTGCGCCATCCACTCGCGCAGCGCGCTGATCGCGATCTCGCGCCCGATGATGATGAGCGAGACAAAGACGTCGACGCGCTGCAGGTGCACCAGCACCAGCAGAGACGCGCAGACGAGGAATTTGTCGGCCACCGGGTCGAGGAAGGCGCCGAACGCCGATGTCTGATTCAGCCGCCGCGCCAGAAAGCCGTCAAGCCAGTCGGTGGCGGCAAAGACGCAGAACATCACGGCCGCGACCAGGTTGCGCGTGGCCGGCTCCAGCGGCAGGTAGAACACCCCGACGATCAGCGGAATCGCGGCGATGCGCGCCCAGGTCATGAGGGTGGGGATGGTCCAGAACATGGAGAGCGATTGTGACATGGGCTTGCGTCGCATCGCCGCGGCGCGTGGACGCCGCGGTCAGCGCAGCGCGCGGTAGATTTCCTCGGCCAGCTGGTGGGAGATGCCGTCCACGGTCGCCAGGTCTTCGACGCTCGCGTCCTGCACGCCGCGCACGCCGCCAAAGCGCTGCAGCAGGCGCGCGCGGCGCTTGGGGCCGATGCCGGGAATGTCCTCCAGGCGGCTGGCGCCGGTGCGCACGCGCGCACGCGCGGCACGCATGCCGGTGATCGCAAAGCGGTGCGCCTCGTCGCGGATCTGCGCGACCAGCATCAGCGCGGCCGAGTCGTGGCCCAGGTAGACCTTCTCGCGCCCGTCGGCAAAGACCAGCTCCTCCAGCCCCACCTTGCGCCCCTCGCCCTTCTCGACGCCGACGATGCGCGAAATGTCCAGGCCCAGTTCGGTGAACACTTCGCGCGCCATGCTGACCTGGCCGCGCCCGCCGTCGACCAGCACCAGGTCGGGCAGGCGCGCGCGCCGGTCGGTCACCTCGGCGCCGCCGGCCTCTTGCTGCGCCTGGGCGACGGGCAGATAGCGGCGCTTGAGCACCTGGCGCATCGCGGCGTAGTCGTCGCCGCCGGTAATGCCCTCGATCTTGAAGCGGCGGTAGTCGCCGTGCTGCATCTTGTGGTGATGGAACACGACGCACGACGCCTGCGTCGCCTCGCCCGCGGTGTGCGAGATGTCGAAGCACTCGACGACCAGCTCGTCCAGGCGCTCGGCGTCCAGCCCCAGCGCCTCGGCCAGCGCGCGCGTGCGCGCCTGCTGCGAGCCCTCCTCGGCCAGCAGGCGCGCCAGCTGGATCTGCGCGTTGTGCTGCGCCATCTCCAGCCAGGCGCGGCGCTGCTCGCGCGGCTGGTGCACCGCGGTGACGCGCGTGCCGCTTTGCTCCATCAGCGCGTCCAGCAGCAATTCGTCGACCGGCTCGCTGGTGATCAGCGTCGGCGGCACCGCCACGTCCAGGTAGTGCTGGGCGATGAAGGCGCGCAGCACCTGCGCCTCGATGCTGCCCGCTGCGCCATCGGCGCGCGCGCCCTCCTCGGCGTGAAAGACGCCAACCGCCTCTTCGACGTGGCTGGGAAAGTAGGCGCGGTCGCCCAGGTGGCGCCCGCCGCGCACCATGGCCAGGTTGACGCAGGCGCGCCCGCCCTGCACGCGCACCGCGAGGATGTCCACGTCCTTGTCCGACACGCTCTCGATGGCCTGCTGGTGCAGCACGCGCGATAGCGCCTGCAGCTGGTTGCGCACCTCGGCCGCCTGCTCGTACTCCAGCCGCTCGGAGTGCACCAGCATGCGCGCCTGCAACTGCTCGATCAGCTGCTGCGTCTCGCCGCGCAAGAGCGCCTCGGCGCCGCGCACGTCGGCGGCGTAGTCCTTGGCCGAGATGTAGCCCACGCAGGGCGCGGTACAGCGCTTGATCTGGTAGAGCAGGCAGGGGCGGGTGCGGTGGGCGTAGACCGTGTCCTCGCAGGTGCGCAGGCGAAAGACCTTCTGCAGCAGCTCGATGGTCTCCTTGACCGCCCAGGCGTTGGGGTACGGCCCGAAAAAGCGGTTTTTGCGATCCACCGCGCCGCGGTAATAGGTGATGCGCGGGAAACGCTGGCCGGGCGCGTCGCCCGTGCCGTCCTTCGCCGCCACGCCGGTGATCTTCAGGTAGGGGTAGCTCTTGTCGTCCCGAAACAGGATGTTGTACTTGGGGTGCAGCGTCTTGATCAGGTTGTTTTCCAGCAGCAGCGCCTCGGCCTCGGAGCGCACCACCGTCGTCTCCAGACTCACGATCTTGCCGACCATGTGGCCGATGCGCGTGCCGCCGTGCTGCTTGGTGAAGTAGCTGGAGACGCGCTTCTTTAAATTGCGTGCCTTGCCCACGTACAAGAGCTGGCCTTGTGCGTCAAAGTAGCGGTACACGCCCGGCAGCGCGGGCAGCGCCGCGACCTGGTCGAGCAGCGCCTGCGGATGGCGTGGTTCTGCGCCCTCGTCGCTCATGACCATCTCACTGCACGATGCCGCGCTCGCGCAGCTGCGTGATCTGCCCGGCCGTCAGGCCCATGCCGGCCAGCACCGCGTCGGTGTCGTCGCCCAGACCCGGCGCGCTGCTGCGCACCCGCCCAGGCGTGGCCGACAGCTTGGGCACGATGCCCGGCACCAGCAGGTCGTAGCCATCGCGCGTGTGCTGGGTCAGCAGCATGTCGCGCGCCTTGTAGTGCGGATCCTCGGCAATGTCGCGCGCGGTATAGACCTTGCCCGCCGGCACGCGCGCCTGCGCCAGCTGGCGCACCACGTCGTCCACCTGTTGCTGCGCGGTCCACGCTTGAATAGCCGCGTCGATCTCGGCCACGCGCGCCACGCGCCCGGCGTTGTGCGCCAGGTCGGGCGCGTCGCCCAGGTCCTGGCGGCCTATCGCCGCCATCAGCCGCTTGAAGATGCTGTCGCCATTGCCCGCCACCAGTACCCAACCGTCCTGGCAGGGGTAGGCATTGCTCGGCGCAATGCCCGGCAGCGCGCTGCCGCCGGCTTCGCGCACCGCGCCAAAGGCGCTGTATTCGGGAATCAGGCTCTCCATGCAGTTGAACACCGCCTCGTGCAGCGCAACGTCTATCACCTGGCCCGCGCCACCGTGCGCCTTGCGGTGGTACAGCGCCAGCAGCACGCCGATGGCTCCGTGCAGCGCGGCCAGCGTGTCGCCGATCGATACACCGACCCGCACCGGCACGCGCCCGGGCTCGGCCGTCAGGTGGCGCAGGCCGCCCATGGCCTCGCCAATCACGCCAAAGCCGGGCAGGTCGCGGTACGGCCCGGTCTGTCCGTAGCCCGAGATGCGCAAAATGATCAGTCCCGGGTTGAGCGCGTGCAACTGCTCGGGCGCCATGCCCCAGCCCTCCAGCGTTCCGGGGCGAAAGTTCTCGATCAGCACGTCGGCCTCGGCGATCAGGCGGCGCGCAATCTCCTGCGCCTCGGCCTGGCGCAGATCCAGCGCCACCGACCGCTTGTTGCGCGACTGCACCTGCCACCACACCGAGGTGCCCTCCTTGAGCAAACGCCAGTTGCGCAGCGGGTCGCCCGTACCCGTGGCTTCGATCTTGACCACGTCGGCACCAAAGTCGCCCAGCGTCTTGCCGCAAAACGGGCCGGCGATGAGCTGGCCCATTTCGATCACGCGCACCCCCGCCAGCGCGGCGGGGGCGTTCAAAGAAGTCTCGTCCATGGTCTGTCCGGTCGGTGCTGTGAAGGCTGACCTTACCATCGCCCCCATGGACTTTTTGCCCGCGCAAGCATCCCCCCCACGCCGGTTGTGGGACATTTTTTGCCAGGTCATCGACAACCACGGCGACATCGGCGTGTGCTGGCGCCTGGCGGCCGACCTTGCCGCGCGCGGCCAGCGGGTGCGCCTGTGGTGCGACGACGCCAGCGCCCTGGCGTGGATGGCACCGCCCGCCACGCGAAGTCGCGACATCGAGCTGCTGGGCTGGCCCGCGCAGGCGCCAGGCAACGGCGGGGCGAGCGGCGGCGTGGGCGACGTGGTCATCGAGGCCTTTGGCTGCGAGATCCCCCCGGCCTGGGCCGCCGCCATCGCCCAGGCTGCGCGCGAGCGCCCCCGGCCACCCGTATGGATCAACCTGGAATACCTGTCGGCCGAGGGCTATGTCGAGCGCTGCCACCGCCTGCCCTCGCCCATCCAGAGCGGGCCGGCCCAGGGACTCACGCGCTGGTTCTTCTACCCGGGCTTCACCGAGCGCACCGGCGGCCTGCTGCGCGAGGGCGGCCTGGCGGCGCGCCAGCAGGCGTTCGACCGCCAGGCCTGGCGCGCCCGCCTAGGCATTGCGTCGCGCGCGCTGGCCGTCTCGCTGTTCTGCTATGAGCCGCCAGCGCTGGCCGAGCTGGTCGCGCAGCTGCGCCAGCACGGCCCAGCCCACCTGCTGGTCGCGCCCGGACGCGCGGCGCAGGCGCTGCAGCGGTTGCCCGCGGTGCAAGACACGGCGGGACTGGCACTGCACCTGCTGCCCTACGTCAGCCAGCCGCAGTTCGACGAAATGCTGTGGGCCTGCGACCTGAACCTGGTGCGCGGCGAGGACTCGCTGGTGCGCGCGCTGTGGGCCGGCCAGCCGCTGGTGTGGAATATCTACCCGCAGCACGACGACGCCCACCACGCCAAGCTGCACGCCTTTCTCGACTGGCTGGACGCACCCGCGTCGCTGCGGCGCTTTCACCTGCTGTGGAACGGCGTGCAGGCGGGCAGCCCCTTGCCGCTGCCGAGCACCGGCGTGCTGGCCGAATGGCGCGCCTGCGTGCACGCGGCGCGGCAATCTTTGTTGCAGCGCAAGGACTTGCTCACGCAGTTATTGGGTTTCGTCGAAGAAAAAAGTTAAAATCGTGCGTTTTGCGCTTATGCGGCTCCTGTCGCGGGCGGGTCGTGCAGCCAGCGGCGGCACGAACGTCCGGTAACGAGGAAATGCCATGGGCGCTTTCCTGCCGCCCACCTGCACTGGGTGGGCAGGCCGCCCGTTTTTGCACCGCCGCAACCACGCGACGCCTGTCCGCCGAGCCGTTGTGCGGCCCAACCTTCACAGGCAAACCATGAAAATCGCTCAAGAAATCCGCGCTGGCAACGTGATCATGCAGGGCAAGGACCCGATGATCGTGCTCAAGACCGAATACGCCCGGGGCGGGCGCGGCGCCGCCACCGTGCGCATGAAGCTCAAGGGCCTGCTCAACAACATGGGCACCGAAATCGTCTTCAAGGCCGACGACAAGATCGACAACGTCATCCTGGACAAGAAGGAGTGCACCTACTCCTACTTCGCCGACCCGATGTACGTCTGGATGGACGCCGAGTACAACCAGTACGAGGTCGAGGCCTCCAACATGGGCGACGCGATCAACTACCTGGACGACGGCATGGAAGCCGAGGTCGTGTTCTACGACGGCAAGGCCATCTCGGTGGAACTGCCCACCAGCGTGCAGCGCGAGATCACCTGGACCGAGCCGGCCGTCAAGGGCGATACCTCGGGCAAGGTTCTGAAGCCCGCCAAGATCGCCACCGGCTTCGAAGTATCGGTGCCGCTGTTCGTCGACCAGGGCGACAAGATCGAGATCGATACCCGCACCGGCGAATACCGCAAGCGCGTCTGAACGCCCTGCGCCGTGGTACAAAAAGGCTTGCTTCACGCAAGCCTTTTTTGCTTTTGACCGCATGACGACGACACCCTCATTTCCCAACCGCCGCCAGCTGCTGGCCGGCGCCGCGCTGGGCCTGCTGCCCGCTGCAACGCTCGCGCAGATGAGCCGCCCGCAGATCCGCCTGGACTCGGTCATCCCCTTCGACACGCACACCTGGCAGCGCCTGCTCGACAAGGGCCCGCGCCCGGCGGCCTATCTGTTCGCGTCGATGGACAGCCCCGACTGCGAGCGCGTCTTCGGCGTGCTGCGCGACCACGTGATGGCCACGCGCAAGATGGCCGAGCTGGTCATCGTGATGACCGACGCCTGGGGTGGGGATGCATTGCGCCAGGCGCGCCACTACCTGCTGGCCACGCGCATGTACGCCTTCATGGGCGACAAGGACGCAATCCGCCAGAGCGTCGACGCCCACTGGGACGGCAGCACGCCCTACACCGTGCTGCTGGAGCGCGAAGGCCCGGTGCACAGGGTGACCGACGCGCCGTCGGCCAGCCTGCTGCAGCTGTGGCTGCACCATTGATGAAATGACGGGCGGCTGACGCAGTCCTGCGCAGTCAACCGCCGCGCAGCGCCGCTCTTAGCTGCTCACCCACCTGCGGGCGCTCGGCAAACGGGTCGGGCGGGTTCTCGCCGCGCACGATGTGCTCCATGCGGCTCTGCACATTGCCCAGAGCCTGGGGGTGGCTGAAGATGTAGAAGCGGTTCTCCAGCACCGCATCGAACACCTTGGCCGCCACGTCGGCGGCGCTGACCTTGCCGCTCTCGACGGCCTTGCTGGTCATTGCCTGGCCGATGCGCTGGCTGGCGGTGAACGGCTCGCCCTCCATGGCCTGCGGGCGGTTGCGCTCGCTGTGGCTGATGCCGGTGGGCACGAAGTACGGGCACAGCACGCTGGCGCCGATCTGGTCGGTCACCAGGCGCAGATCCTGGTACAGCGTCTCGCTCAGGCTGACGACGGCGTGCTTGCTGACGTTGTACACGCCCATGTTCGGCGGCGTCAGCAGCCCGGCCATGCTGGCGGTGTTGACGATGTGGCCGCGCCACTGCGGGTCGGCGCGCGCGGCATCCAGCATCATCGGCGTGAACAGGCGCACGCCATGGATCACGCCCCACAGGTTCACGCCCAGCACCCATTGCCAGTCGCGCACGCTGTTCTCCCACACCAGGCCGCCCGAACCGACGCCAGCGTTGTTGAACACGAAGTGCGGCGCACCAAAGCGCTGTTGCACCGCCTGCGCCAGCTGTTCCATCTGCGCGGCATCCGATACGTCCACCGACCGCGCCAGCACCTGGGCGCCCGTGGCCTGCAATTCCTCACGCGCGCGCTCCAGCGCATCCTGCTGCACGTCCACCAGCACCAGATTCATGCCGCGCTGCGCGGCAATGCGCGCGCACTCCAGGCCGAAGCCCGAGCCGGCGCCGGTCAGCACCGCGGTCTTGCCGGCAAAGCTCTCGATCATTGCACTGCCTCCCGCACCTGTTAAATCAGCTTGACCAGCTGCTTGCCGAAATTGCGGCCCTTGAGCATGCCGAGGAAGGCCTCGGGCGCCGCCGCCAGCCCCTGGGCGACGCTCTCGCGCGGGCGCAGCTTGCCGGCGGCCACCAGTTGCGACAGCTCGGCCAGCGCCTGGGGCCACAGCTGCATGTGCTCGCTGACGATGAAGCCCTCCACGCGCATGCGGTTGATCAGCATCAACGCGGGGTTGGCCAGCGGCAGCGGCTGGCCGTCATAGCCGGCAATCATCCCGCACAACGCCACGCGGGCGAAGGCGTTGGCGCGCAGCAGCACCGCGTCCAGGATGTAGCCGCCGACGTTCTCGAAGTGGCCGTCGATGCCGTCCGGGCACGCGGCCTTGAGCGCCTGCGCCATGCTCTTGAGATCACCGTTCTGGCGATGGTCGATGCAGGCGTCAAAGCCCAGCTCGTCGGTGGCGTAGGCGCATTTCTCGGGCCCGCCGGCAATGCCGACGACGCGGCAGCCGCGCGCCTTGGCCAGCGCCACAAACGCGCTGCCGACGGCGCCAGTCGCGGCACTGACCACCAGCGTCTGGCCCGGCTTGGGGTCGATGATCTGCGTCAGCCCGTACCAGGCGGTCACGCCCGGCATGCCGACGGCGCCCAGGTAGTACGACAGCGGCACGACCGAGGTGTCGACCTTGCGCAGGCTGCCGGGCACGCCGGCGTCGACCACGCTCCACTCCTGCCAGCCGCCCATGCCGACGACCTTGTCGCCTGCCGCATAGCCCGGGTGGCGGCTCTCCATCACCTCGCCCACGGTGCCGCCCTGCATGACCTCGCCCAGCGGCTGGCAGGCGGCGTAGCTCTTGGCGTCGTTCATGCGCCCGCGCATGTACGGATCCAGGCTCAGGTAGTGGTGGCGCACCAGCACCTGGCCGTCCTGCAGTGCCGGCGTGTCGACCGCCACCAGGCGGAAGTTGTCCGCGGTGGCCGCGCCCTCGGGGCGGTTGTCGAGCAGGAATTGATGGTTCAGCGGCATGTCGCTCTCCTTGAAAACAAAGGCAATCGCAAACGCGCCCGGGCAGGCGCGGGCTTCAATCGGTGGCCACGGACTTGGCCGGGTCGGCCTTGGGCACGTAGCGGAAGGTGCCGGTGGCGTGGCCGCAAATCTGTCCGTCTTCGTCAAAGATGCTGGCCTCGGCAAATGCCATCGAGCGCGTGCGGTGCAGGCGCCGCCCGCGCGCGGTGAGCACTCCGCGCGCCGGGCGCATGAAGCTGGCCTTCATCTCGATGGTGACCACGCCCAGCTCGGGCGTGTCGCTGCGCGCGGCCACGGCCATGGCCACGTCCAGCAGCGTCATCGATACACCGCCGTGCGCCACGGCAAACGAATTGGTGTGCTGCGGCTGCGTGCGGTAGCACAGCGTCGACTCGCCGCCTTCCATGCGCAGCAGCTCGACGCCCAGCTCGTGCACGAAGGGAATGTGGGCGCCGAAGGCCAGCGGCGCACCCGTCGATTCTTCCTGTGCCATCAGCCGCCCACCAGTGCGCTGACGCCGCCGTCCACCGCCATCCACTGGCCGGTGATGTGTTTGCCCGCGTCGCTGGCGTACAGCAGCGTGATGCCCTTGAGGTCTTCGTCGTCGCCCAGGCGGCGCAGCGGTGCGTGGGCGGCCATTTTGTCCTCGCCCAGGGTCTCGATCAGCACGGTGGCCATCTTGGTCTTGAAGAAACCCGGGCAGATGGCGTTGACGCGAATACCATACTCGCCCCACTCGCCGGCCAGCGCGCGCGTGAAATTGATGACCGCGCCCTTGGAGGTGTTGTAGGCAATCGTCTTCATCGCGCCGGGGTTGCCGCCCAGGCCGGCGATCGACGCGATGTTGATGATGGTGCCGCTGCGCCGCGCGATCATGCTGTGCTTGGCGATTGCCTGCGACAGCAGGAAGTAGCCGCGCACGTTCAGGTTCATCACCTTGTCCCACGCGGCCGTTGGGTGATCCTCGGCCGGCGCACCCCAGCTGGCGCCGGCGTTGTTGACCAGGATGTCGACGTGGCCCAGCCTGCCCAGCGCCTCGGCAGCCAAGCGGTGGATGTCCTGCTCGTCGGCGCAGTCGGCGGCAATCCAGTCGGCCGCGATGCCGGCGGCCTCGAGCTCGGCCGCGGCCTGCTCCAGATCCTGCGCCTTGCGCGAGCTCAGTACGATGCGCGCGCCGGCCTCGCCCAGCGCGTGCGCCATCTGCAGCCCCAGGCCGCGCGAGCCGCCGGTGACCAGCGCGGTCTTGCCTTCAAGATTGAAAAGTTGTTGCACCGTGCGTGCCATCTCCATGCCTCCTGATGTGGGTCAAAGCTGCGGCCATTGTGCGCACAATCGCAGCGGCAATCTGTCGCCTTTGCGAAGCATGCGGCACTGCGCCGCGCCGTCACACGCCCAGGTACTGCTGGCGCACCGCGTCGTTGCCGACCAGCTCGCCCATGCTGGCGGCGTAGCAGATCTGACCCTTCTCCAGCACATAGGCGCGGTCGGCCACCCAGGCGGCGAACGGCAGGTTCTGCTCGCTCAGCACAATGCTCACGCCCTGGCGCTTGAGCGCCAGAATCATCTGCGCCATCTGCTCGACGATGGCCGGCGCCACGCCTTCGCTGGGCTCGTCGAGCAGCACCAGGCAGGGGTTGCCCATCAGCGTGCGCGCCACGGTGAGCATCTGCTGCTCGCCGCCGCTCATGCGATCCGCGCGGCGCTGCAGCATCTCGGCCAGGTTGGGAAACAGCACCAGCAGCGCGTCCACGCTCCACGACGGCGCAGCGCCGCCACCCGGCCACTTGCGCGGCGGCTGGCGCCCGACCTGCAGGTTCTCCAGCACCGTCAGGTCGGTGAAGATGCGCCGCTCCTCGGGCACATAGCCCAGACCCAGGCGCGCGCGTTCATGCGGCGCGGCGCGTGCGATCTCGCGCCCCATGAAGCGCACGCTGCCGCTGCGCCGCGCAACCAGCCCCATCAGCGTCTTGAGCGTGGTCGACTTGCCCGCGCCGTTGCGTCCCATCAGCGCCACCACCTCGCCGCGGCGCACCTGCAGATCCAGGCCGAACAGAATGTGCGCGGCGCCATACCAGGCGTTCAGTCCCTGCACCTCCAGCAGCAGCTCATCCATCGACACGCCCTCCCTGCGCGGCTGCCGGCGCCAGCATCGCGCCGCTGCCCAAGTAGACCTGCTGCACCAGCGGGTCGGCACGCACCTGCGCTGGCGTGCCCTGGGCGATCAGGCGCCCGCGCGCGAGCACCAGCACGCGGTCGGCATGGGCGAACACCACGTCCATGCTGTGCTCGGTGAACAGCACCGCCGTACCCTGCTCGCTCACCAGCCGGCGGGTGAGCTGCATCAGCGCATGGCGCTCGGCGGGCGACATGCCGGCCGTCGGCTCGTCCATCAGCAGCAGGCGCGGGCGGTGGGCCAGCGCAATTGCCAGCTCCAGGCGCTTGACGTCGCCATAGGCCAGCGCGCTGCAGGGCGCGTCGCCCAGCGCCTGCATGTCCACCTGCGCCAGCAGCTGCAGCGCGTCGGCGCGGCGGTGGCCGGCGGCGCGCCACCACAGGCCGTAGATTTTGCGGTCCTGCGACAGCAGCGCCATCTGCACGTTCTCGGCCACGGTGAGCGAGGCAAAGGTCTGCGCGATCTGGAAGGTGCGCCCCACGCCCAGGCGCCAGATGGCGCGCGGCGGCAGGCCGGCCAGTTCGCGCCCCGCCAGCCGGATGGTGCCGGCATCTGCGCGCAGCTGTCCGCCCACCATGTTGAAGGTGGTGGACTTGCCCGCGCCGTTGGGGCCGATCAGCGCCAGCAGTTCGCCGGCCGCCAGGTCGAAGTCCACGCCATCGACCGCGTGCACGCCGCCAAACGACTTGCGCAGGCCGCGCACCGACAGCAGCGGCTCAGCCATGGCCTGCCTCCTGCGCGGCGGCGCCCCGGCGCGCGGCCCAGCGCCGCCACAGCTGCTGCGCGCCGCCCACCAGCCCCTGAGGGAACACCAGCACCAGCACCAGGATGATGGCGCCCAGCACCGCGCGCCAGTAGTCGGTGCCGCGCGCCACCGCGTCCTGCAGCCAGGTCAAGCCCACGGCGCCGGCCACCGGGCCGGCCAGCGTCTGCACGCCGCCCAGCAGCACCATGACGAGCGCGTCGATCGACTTGCCGATACCCAGCGCCTCGGGCGAGATGCTGCCCTTGGAATAGACGAACAGCGCGCCCGCGACGCCGGCAAACGCGCCGGCAATCACAAAGGCCAGCCACTGCACGCGGCGCACGTCCACGCCTATGGCCTCGGCACGCAGCGGCGCGTCGCGCGCCGCGCGCAGCGCCAGGCCCAGCGGCGCATGCAGCATGCGCCGCAGCAGCCACAGGCCGGCCAGCACCAGCGCCAGCACCAACAGGTAGTAGCGCGCGGTGTCGGCCAGCGCCGACGCCGGCCAGATGCCGGTCAGGCCGTTGCTGCCGCCGGTCAGGTCGTCCCACTGGTAGGTGACGGCCCAGGCGATCTGCGCCAACGCCAGCGTCAACATGGCCAGGTAGACGCCCGACAGGCGCACCGCCAGCCAGCCGAACACCAGCGCCAGCAGCGCCGCCAGCAGCGGCCCGGCCACCAGCGTGGCGGCCATCGGCAGGCCCAGCGCCTTGAGCGCCAGCCCCGCGCCATAGGCGCCGGCGCCAAAGTAGGCGGCGTGGCCGAACGAGTGCATGCCGCCCGGCCCCATGATGAAGTGCAGGCTGGCGGCCAGCAGCGCGGCGACGGCCAGCTCGATGCCCAGCACCAGCGTGTAGTCCGACGCACCCAGCCACGGCAGTGCCAGGAGCGCCAGCGCCAGCAGCGCCCAGGCCGCGCGCGCGCCGCGCCCGGCCGGGCGCAGCGGCGCCTCGCCCTCGCCCGTGCTGCGCACCAGCGCCTGCGGCCGGCCCAGCAGCCCCCAGGGGCGCCAGACCAGCACCGCGGCCATCACCGCGAAGTCGACGACCAGCGTCGCCTTGGAGAGATTGACCGGCACGCCCCACAACGTCACCTGTCCCAGCCAGATGCACAGCGCCTTGACCAGCGAGATCAGCAGCGCCGCCAGGTAGGCGCCAGGCAACGAGCCCAGCCCACCCACCACCACCACCACAAAGGCCGCGCCGATGGCGTTCAGGTCCATGTCCAGATTGGCGCTCTCGCGCGGCAGCTGCAGCGCGCCACCCAGCCCGGCCAGCAGCGCGCCCAGTGCAAACACCGCGGTGAACAGCCAGGCCTGCTGCACGCCCAGCGCGCTGACCATTTCGCGATCCTGCGTCGCGGCGCGCACCAACGTGCCAAAGCGCGTGCGCGTGAGCAGCAGCCACACCAGCAACAGCACCAGCGGGCCGGCGGCAATCAGAAACAGGTCATACGCGGGAAACTGCCGTCCCAGCACCGACACCGCGCCGCGCAGCCCCGGCGCGCGCGGGCCCAGCAGTTCGTCAGGCCCCCACAGCGCCAGCACACCGTCGCGCACCACCAGCACCAAGGCAAACGTTGCCAGCAACTGCAGCAGCTCGGGCGCCGGGTACAGGCGGCGCAGCAGCAGCGCCTCGATCAGCGCGCCAAGCAGGCCCACGGCCAGCGCCGCCAGCGGCAGCGCCAGCCAGAAGCCCCAGCCCGCGCCCAGCACCGGCGCGAGCGACTCGGCCAGGCTGTAGGCAAGGTAGACGCCCAGCATGTACAGCGAGCCATGGGCAAAGTTGACGATGCGGGTGACGCCGAAGATCAGCGACAGCCCCGCCGCCACCAGAAACAGCGACGACGCACCCGCCAGCGCGTTGAGCAGCTGGACGATCAGCCCCGACAGCTGCACCGCAGCCTCCCATCATCCAGGGCGCACCGGCTGCGGCGCCCGTGCATGGCACTGCGCTGCATCGAGCCTTATTGCGCCGCGGTGCGCGACGCCCTGACCTGCGCATCCGACGGCTGGAAGTCGGCGCCGTCGCGGTAGGAAAAGTCGACCATCACGCCCTTGCCACCGTCGTTGTGCGTCTTGCCGACGTAAGCGCCCAACGTGGACTGGTGGTCTTGCGCCCGGTAGTGGATGCGGCCGAATGGCGTGTCCACCTCCAGCCCGCGGAACGCCGCGACCATTTTGTCGCTGTCGGCGCTGCCGGCCTTCTTCAGCCCTTCGGCGGCCGAACGGATCATCGCGTAGCCGACGACCGAGCCCAGGCGCGGATAGTCTTTGAAACGCGCCTGGTAGGCCTTCAGGAATGCCTGGTGCTCGGGCGTGTCGATTCCATACCACGGGTAGCCGGTGACGATCCAGCCCTCGGGCGTCTCGTCCTTGAGCGCATCCAGGTACTCGGGCTCGCCGCTGATCAGGCTGACCACGGTGCGATCCTTGAACAGCCCGCGCGTATTGCCCTCGCGCACGAATTTGGTCAGGTCGGCGGCGAACAGCACGTTGAAGATGGCGTCGGGCTTGGCGTCGGCCAGCGCCTGAACCACGGCGCCCGCGTCCAGCTTGCCCAGCGGCGGCGCCTGCTCGGCGACGAACTCCACGTCGGGCTGCGCCTGCTTGAGCAGCGTCTTGAACGCATTGACCGCCGACTGGCCGTATTCATAGTTGGGATAGACGATGGCCCAGCGCTTCTTGTCGAGCTTTGCCGCCTCGGGCACCAGCATGGCGGCCTGCATATAGGTGCCAGGGCGCAGGCGGAAGGTGTAGGCGTTGCCGCCCTGCCAGGTCAGCTTGTCGGTCAGCGGCTCGCCAGCGAGGAAGAAACGCTTCTTCTGCTGCGCATAGTCGGCCACGGCCATGCCGGTATGTGACAGAAAGGTGCCGGTGAGCACGTCCACCTTCTCGCGCGTGACCAGTTCCTCGGCCACGCGCACCGCGTCGCCCGGGTTGGCGTTGTCGTCGCGCACGACCAGTTCCAGCTTGCGGCCGTTCACGCCGCCAGCGGCGTTGATCTGCTCGACCGCCAGCTCCATGCCCTTCTTGTACGGCCCCAGGAACGCGGGTTGCGCCTTGTAGCTGTTGAGTTCGCCAATCTTGTAGACGCCCTGCGTCTGGGCGAGCGCAGCGCCCGTCACGACGGCCAGGGCCACAGGCGCCCAGCGCAGCCAACCATGCATGGTCATGCGAAACCTCCAGAATGAATGCCCGGCGACGCAGGCACAGGCCGGCCGCGGATACAAAAAAGCCCAACCGACGGATCGGTTGGGCTTGTCCTGGCGGAGACGGAGGGATTCGAACCCTCGATGGGGCTCTACACCCCATACTCCCTTAGCAGGGGAGCACCTTCGGCCACTCGGTCACATCTCCAGCAATCCGGCGATTATGCCCGAAAAACCGCCATCGCCAGGCAGTCCAACGCTTTTTCGTCGCGCCATTGTGCAATGCGGCAAGCGAGCGCGCAGATGCGCCGCCAATACCCCTGCCGCAGTGCACACTCTGGATCAATCGCCCTGCGCGCCGCTGACTGGCTCCGCGGCGGGCAACGGCGGCGCCGGATTCTTGCCCGCCTTGGCGGCCTCGGCCTGCTGGCGCGCGTGCTCCTCCTGGCGCCGTAGGGCGCGGTCCCGTTTGTCCTGCTGGCGCTGGCGCGCGGCGGCGGCGCGCTCGTCCAGCGTGGCGCGGCGGCCGGCGCGCTCATCGGCCTGCGTGGCCTGGTGCTGGCGCTGCTGCTGCGCACGGCCTTCGGCCTGGGCGCCGCGCTGCACTTGTTCTTGCTGCCGTTGCTGCTCCCGTTCGGCGGGCGTGCCGCGCACGCTGGATTGCGCGCCGCGTTGCGTGGCTTGCTGCACGTCCTGCTCATGCTCCTGCTGGCGCTCGCGCACCGATTGCAGACGCTGATCGGCGCGCCACTGACGCTCGGCGGCGTTGATCTGACGCTCTCGCGCACCGATTTCGCCCTCCTGCCCGCGCAGGCGCTGGCGCGACGCACTCAGGCAGTTCTCGACCGCGAAGCGCTGGTAGCAGGCGGCCTCCTCACGCACGCGCTGCGCCTGCAGCTGCTGGCGTTGCTGCTCCAGCAGCTTGCGCTCGGCCTCCCATTGCACGGTGGGGTCGGCGGGCTGCGCCGCGGCCGGCGCATCGACTGTGGCATCGGCAGCAGGCGCCTGCACCGTCTGGGCGCCGCCAACAGTGGCGGCGCAGCCCAACAGCAGAACGGCGCAAAGTGTGTGAAGCCTCATGTCAGGTCAACCCCGTGTCGACCACGCGGCGTTCGAGCTGCAGGTATTCCTTGGACTGCATTTCCTGCAGGCGCGAGACGGTGCGCGGGAACTCATGCACCAGCGGCCCTTCGGTATAGAGCTGCTCGGGCGGCACCGCGGCCGACATGATGAGCTTGACGCGCCGGTCGTACAGCACGTCGACCAGCCAGGTGAAGCGCCGCGCGGGCGATGCCATGTTGACCGGCATATAGGGCACGTTGGACAGCAGCACCGTGTGAAAGCGCGTGGCGATCTCCAGGTAATCGTTCTGCGAGCGCGGGCCCATGCACAGCTCGCGAAAGTCGAACCAAACGACGCCGCCGGCGCGGCGGATGCTGCGGATTTCGCGCGCCTCGATGTGCAGCACCGGGTCTTCGTCGTGCACCGGTGCGAGCTGGTCGAAGGTCTGCCCCATCGCGGCGTCGGCCTCGGGGCCGAGCGGGCAGTGGTAGAGCTTGGCGCTCTCCAGCGTGCGGCTGCGGTAGTCGGTGCCGTTGTCGACGTTCACAACCTCCATGTGCTCGTTGAGCAGGTCGATGGCCGGCAGGATGCGGTCGCGGTGCAACCCGTCTGGGTACAGGTCGTCAGGCTTGAAGTTGGACGTGGTGACGAAGCCCACGCCGTTGTCGAACAGCGCCACCAGCAGGCGGTACAGAATCATCGCGTCGGTGATGTCCGCGACGTGGAACTCGTCGAAGCAGATCAGCTTGTAACGCTTGGCGATCTTGGCGCCCAGCGCATCGAGCGGGTTCTGCGTACCCTGCAACGCCACCAGCTCGTGCTGCACCTCGCGCATGAACTCGTGGAAATGCAGGCGCACCTTGCGCTTGAGCGGCACGGCGTTGAAGAAGCAGTCCATCAGAAAGCTCTTGCCGCGGCCCACGCCGCCGTACATGTACACGCCCTTGGGAATGCCGGGGTGGTTGATGAGCTTCTTCAAGCTGTTGGAGCGCTTGGCCTTGTAGACGCTCCACTCCTGCGCGCAGCGCTCCAGCGCGTCGACCGCGCGCAGCTGCGCGGGGTCGCTCTTGAAACCCTTGGCGGCAAGTTCCGCCTCGTAGGCCTGCCTGACGTTCACCGTTGTTCCTTGTCTCGAAAACAGAAACTGCCAGCGCCCCTCGACGGGCGCCGGCAGCTACGCAAACCGCATCAATCTCAGAAATTGAGCGTGCGCTTGTCCACGGCCAGCGCCGCTTCCTTGGTCGCTTCGGACAGCGAGGGGTGGGCGTGGCAGATGCGGGCGATGTCCTCGCTGCTGGCCTTGAACTCCATCGCCACCACGGCCTCGGCGATCAGCTCGCTGGCCAGCGGGCCGACGATGTGCACGCCCAGGATTTCGTCGGTGGCAGCATCGGCCAGCATCTTGACGAAGCCGGTGGTGTCGCCCAGCGCACGCGCGCGGCCGTTGGCCATGAACGGGAAGCTGCCGGCCTTGTACTTGACGCCGTCCTGCTTGAGCTGCTGCTCGGTGCGGCCGACCCAGGCGATCTCGGGGCTGGTGTAGATGACCCAGGGAATGGTGTTGAAGTTGACGTGGCCGTGCTGGCCGGCCATGCGCTCGGCCACGGCGACGCCCTCTTCCTCGGCCTTGTGCGCCAGCATCGGGCCGCGCACCACGTCGCCCACGGCCCACACGCCCGGCAGGTTGGTCTGGCACAGGTCGTTGACCACGACGGCGCCGCGCTCATCCAACTGCAGGCCCACGGCCTCCGGGTTCAAGCCGATGGTGTTGGGCACACGGCCGATCGAGACGATGAGCTTGTCGACGTCGAGCTTCTGCGCCTCGCCCTTGGCATCGGTATAGGCGACCGACACGCCTTTTTTACCGCCTTTGACTTCGCCGATCTTCACGCCCAGCTCGATCTTCAGGCCTTGCTTGTCAAACGCCTTCTTGGCTTCCTTGGCGACCTGCTCGTCCACGGCGCCCAGGAAGGTCGGCAGGCCTTCGAGCACCGTCACCTGGGCGCCCAGGCGGCGCCAGACGCTGCCCATCTCCAGGCCGATCACACCCGAGCCGATCACGCCCAGCTTCTTGGGCACGGCACCCAGCGCCAGCGCGCCATCGTTGGACAGGATGTTGATCTCGTCGAAATCGACGCCAGGCAGAGCGCGGGCGTTGGAGCCGGTGGCGACGACGACCTGCTTGCCCACCAGCGTCTCGTCCTTGGCGCCCTTGACCTGGATCTCGTAGCCGCCCTCGACCGCCTTGGAGAACGAGCCGCGGCCGTGGAAGAAGCTGACCTTGTTCTTCTTGAACAGGTAGAGGATGCCGTCGTTGTTCTGCTTCACCACGGTGTCCTTGCGCCCGACCATCGTGGCCACGTCCATCGTCACCTTGCCGGTGCTGATGCCGTGCTCGGCGAAGTGCTTGTTGGCGTGCTCGAAATGCTCGCTGGACTGCAGCAGCGCCTTGGACGGGATGCAGCCCACGTTGGTGCAGGTGCCACCGGGCGCGGGGCCGCCCTTGTCGTCGGTCCAGGCGTCGATGCAGGCCACGCTCATGCCCAGTTGTGCGGCGCGAATCGCTGCGATATAGCCGCCGGGGCCGGCTCCGATGACGACGACGTCGAATTGCTTGCTCATGGTTGTCTCAAAAAGGGAAAAGTAAAAAACCCACCGCAGGGCCGGGCCGAGGGTGGGTTCGCTTCAGTGCGGTGGACCCGGCGCTTGGCTTACAGGTCGAACAGCAGGCGCGAGGGGTCTTCCAGCGCGTCCTTCATCGCCACCAGGCCCAGCACCGCCTCGCGTCCGTCGATGATGCGGTGGTCGTAGCTCAGCGCCAGGTAGTTCATAGGACGCACCACGACCTGGCCGTTCTCGACCACGGCGCGATCCTTGGTGGCGTGCACGCCCAGGATGGCCGACTGCGGCGGGTTGATGATGGGGGTGGACATCATCGAGCCAAACGTCCCGCCATTGCTGATCGAGAAGGTGCCGCCGGTCATGTCTTCCAGGCCCAGCTTGCCTTCCTGCGCCTTCTTGCCGAACTCGGCGATCTTTTTCTCGATGTCGGCAAAGCTCATCTGGTCGGCGTTGCGCAGGATGGGCACGACCAGGCCGCGCGGCGATCCGACGGCGATGCCGATGTCGAAGTAGCCGTGGTAGACGATATCGGTGCCGTCGACCGAGGCGTTGATCACCGGGTACTTCTTGAGTGCATGCACCGCGGCCTTGACGAAGAAGCTCATGAAGCCGAGCTTGACGCCGTGCTCCTTGGTGAACGCGTCCTGGAACTTCTTGCGCAGCTCCATCACCGGCGCCATGTTGACCTCGTTGAAGGTGGTCAGGATGGCGTTGGTGGACTGCGACTGCAGCAGGCGCTCGGCGATGCGCGCGCGCAGGCGGCTCATCGGCACGCGCTGCTCGGGGCGCTCGCCCAGGTTGGGCGCTGCGGGCGCGGCCACCTGGGGCAGCGCCTTGGTCGGCACGCCCGTGGGAATGACCGCCGCCGTGGATTGCGCGCCGCCGGCCACTGCGGCCAGCACGTCGCCCTTGGTCACGCGGCCGTCGCGGCCGGTACCGCTCACTTGCGCGGCGCTCAGGTTGTTGTCGGCCAGCAGCTTGGCAGCGGCGGGCATGGCCACGCCGGCCTTGCTGGCGCCGGCTGCGGCAGGCGCTGCAGGTGCAGCAGCCGGTGCGGCGGCCGCAGGCGCCGCAGCAGCGGGTGCGGGGGCGGCGACGGCCGCGGTGTCGATCTTGGCGATCAACTGCTGCGCGGTGACCGTGGCGCCGTCGGCCTGGACGATCTCTGCGAGCACGCCAGCGGACGGCGCGGGCACTTCGAGCACGACCTTGTCGGTCTCGATCTCGATCAGGATCTCGTCCTGCGCGACCGCCTCGCCCGCCTTCTTCTTCCAGTTGAGCAGCGTGGCCTCGGCCACGGATTCGGACAGCTCAGGGACTTTGACTTCTACGATTGCCATTTTGTGAATTCCGTTGTGCGTTGATCTGGATTACTTGGTCAGGACAAAACCCTTGAGCTTGCCAAATGCCGCCTCGACCAGGTTCTTCTGCTGCTCGGCGTGCAGGTGGGCGTAGCCCACTGCAGGCGACGCGGAAGCGGCACGGCCTGCGTAGCCCAGCTTCTGGCCCGCGAGCATGTTCTCGTGGATGTTGTGCTGGATGAAGAACCAGGCGCCCTGGTTCTGCGGCTCGTCCTGGCACCAGACGATCTCGGTGGCCTTGCCGAATCGCTTGACCTCGGCGGCAAACGCCTTGTGCGGGAAGGGGTAGAGCTGCTCGACGCGGATGATGGCCACGTCGGTGCTGCCCTTCTCGGCGCGCTTTTTCACCAGGTCGTAGTACACCTTGCCCGAGCAGGCAATGATGCGCTTGACCTTGGCTGCGTTCTTGAGCACGGCTTCGTCCTGCTCGCCGATCACGGTCTGGAAGCCCCCGCTGGTGAACTCCGACAGCGGCGAGGTCGCGTCCTTGTTACGCAGCAGGCTCTTGGGCGTCATGATGATCAGGGGCTTGCGCAAGTCGCGCACCATCTGGCGACGCAGCACGTGGAAGATCTGGCTGGCCGTCGTCGGCTGCACGATCTGCATGTTGGTGTCGGCCGCCAGCTGCATGAAGCGCTCCAGGCGCGCCGAGCTGTGCTCCGGGCCCTGGCCCTCGTAGCCGTGGGGCAGCATCAGCGTGATGCCGTTGATGCGGCCCCACTTCACCTCGCCCGAGGCGATGAACTGGTCGATCACCACCTGTGCGCCGTTGGCGAAGTCGCCGAACTGCGCCTCCCAGACCACCAGGGTGTTGGGATCGTTCGACGCATAGCCGTATTCATAGGCCAGCACCGCCTCCTCGGACAGGATGGAGTCGATGACGACGAACGGCGCCTGGTTCTCGGTCACGTTCGACAGCGGCACGTAGGTGCCCTCGTCCCACTTCTCGCGCTTCTGGTCGTGGATC
The DNA here is from genome assembly GCF_039538025.1 of Comamonas faecalis. Lineage (NCBI taxonomy): Bacteria > Pseudomonadati > Pseudomonadota > Betaproteobacteria > Burkholderiales > Comamonadaceae > Comamonas > Comamonas faecalis. The sequence goes on along the minus strand of NZ_BAABBP010000026.1, from coordinate 4,140 downwards.
ACGGCGTGGCGGTGCGTGAACGTGCCGCGCCCGCTGTCCTCGCCCGACAGGCGGATCGGGTAGCCCGAGGCGACCAGCGAGGCGAATGCCATGTGCTCGCCCATGCCCCAGTCGACGTTGTGCTCGCCGCGGCCCATCGCGGCGCGGTCGTCCAGCACGCGCTTGACCAGCATGTGCGGCGTGACGCTGTCGGGAATGGTGGTGATGCGCTCGGCCAGGCGCTTCCACTCGGCCAGCGGAATCGCGGTGTCGGCCGCGTCGGTCCAGGCCTTGTTCAGGAAGGGGCTCCAGTCGACCGCGTACTTGCTCTTGAAGTTGGTCAGCACCGGGTCGATGGTGTGCTTGCCATTGTCCATCGCGGCGCGGTAGGCGCGAGCCATGTCGTCGCCCAGCGTCTCGCCCAGACCCTGCGTGGCCAGCTTGTCGGCGTAGAGCTTGCGCGTTCCGGGGTGCTGGGCGATCTTCTTGTACATCAGCGGCTGGGTGAGCATGGGCGTGTCCTGCTCGTTGTGGCCCAGCTTGCGGTAGCAGATGATGTCGACCACCACATCCCTGGAGAACTCCATGCGGTAGTCCAGCGCCAGCTGCATCGCCAGGCAGACGGCTTCCGGGTCGTCGCCGTTCACGTGCAGCACGGGCGACTCGATCATCTTCACGATGTCGGTGCAGTACAGCGTGGAGCGCAGGTCGCGCGGGTCGGACGTGGTGAAGCCGATCTGGTTGTTGATGATGATGTGTACCGTGCCGCCCGTGGTGTAGCCACGGGTCTCGGACAGAGCCAGCGTCTCCTGGTTCACGCCCTGGCCGGCAAAGGCCGCGTCGCCGTGCACCAGCACCGGCAGCACCTGCTTGCCGTGCGGGTCGTCGCGGCGATCCATGCGCGAGCGCACCGAGCCCTCGACCACCGGGTTGACGATCTCCAGGTGCGAGGGGTTGAACGCCAGCGACAGGTGCACCGGGCCGCCGGGGCTGGAGACGTCCGAGGAGAAGCCCTGGTGGTATTTCACGTCACCAGCAGGCAGATCCTCGGGCGCCGTGTGCTCGAACTCGGCAAACAAATCCTTGGGCATCTTGCCCAGCGTATTGACCAGCACGTTCAGGCGCCCGCGGTGGGCCATGCCGATCACGATCTCCTGCACTCCCTTGATCCCGGCGGACTGGATCAGCTCATCCATCGCGGCGATGAAGCTCTCGCCGCCTTCCAGCGAGAAGCGCTTCTGGCCGACGTACTTGGTGTGCAGAAAGCGCTCCAGCCCTTCGGCGGCCGTCAGGCGCTCGAGAATGCGCTTTTTCTTGTCGGCGTCGAACGCCGGCTTGCTGCGGATGCTCTCCAGCCGCTGCTGCCACCAGCGCTTCTGGTTCTGGTCGGTGGCATACATGTACTCAGCGCCAATGGTGCCGCAATAGGTCTCACGCAGCGCGTTGATCAACTCGCGCAGCGGCAGGCTTTCCTTGCCGAAGAAGGTGTTGGCGACGTTGAACACCGTCTCCTGGTCGGCGTCAGTGAAGCCGTAGAACGACGGCTCCAGCTCAGGGATGCTCGGGCGCTCGGCGCGCTTGAGCGGGTCCAGGTCGGCCCAGCGCGCACCGACGTTGCGGTAGGCCGCAATCAGCTGCTGCACCGCCGTGCGCTTGCGACCCAGCTCCGAATCTGCGCCCGTGGCAATGACCACCTGGGTACCGCCGGCTTTGGCACGCTCGGCAAAGGCATCAATGACGGGCTGGTGGGGAACGTCGCGTGCGCTGCTGCCATCCACTGCGGGTACGTTTTGCAGCGCATCGAAATACTGGCGCCAGGAATCGGGCACGCTGCCCGGATTGACCAGATAGTTCTCATACATCTCTTCGACGTAGGACGCGTTGCCGCCGAAGAGATAGGTATTGCCCTGATAGGCTTGATAGATGGACGTGGGCTGATCGCTCATGTTGGCGCTGACCTCCACTTCCCTTTGGGAAGCTCGAGCTGGTTGGGAAAACCTTCCGCGTCACGGCTGAACCGGTTGGCGGATGCGACTGTGGCAGGGGAAGGGCCTGTTGCGGCAAGCATTGTGCCACTGAACGCATTGCGGGGTACCGCACAGTCCCGCAGGAGACTGGGCTTGCGTTGCCCAGACGACACGGACGGCCCTGGCATTCGCCGCCCAGAGCGCACGGCACCTGCCGACGCCGGGGATCGGCTCCAGGCCCACGCCTCGCGTACCATCGGCGACTCTGTCTTGAACACCCGGCGCCCATGCTCTCCTCCACCAATCGGCCCCTGCTGATCCTGACCATCGCGGCCACGCTGGCCTTCGGCGCCGTTCTGTGGCCATTCAACGGCGCGGTGTTCTGGGCCGTGGTGCTGGCCATCGTATTCACGCCGCTGCACCGGCGGCTGCTGGTGCGCCTGCGCGGGCGGCGCAACCTGGCCACGCTGGCGACGCTGCTGGTCTGCCTGGTCATCGTCATTCTGCCGCTGCTGGTCATCGGCAGCTCGCTGATCCAGGAGGTGACGGCCGCCTACCAGCGGGTGCGCTCGGGGCAGCTGAACTTTGGCAACTATGCACAGCAAATCCTCGCGGCGCTGCCGCCCTGGGCGCTGGGGCTGCTCGACCGCATCAACCTGACGCAGCCCGCCGAACTGCAGGCGCGCCTAGCCACGCTGGGCGCGCAGGCCAGCCAGCTGCTGGCGACCAAGGCGGTGGACGTGGGGCAGGACACGCTGCAGTTCATCGTCAGCTTCGGCGTCATGCTCTACCTGCTGTACTTTCTGCTGCGCGACGGTCGCCACCTGGCCGCCCGCATCCGCGCGGCACTGCCGCTGGATGCGCACCACCAGCACGCGCTGTCGGAGAAATTCATCACCGTGATACGCGCGACGATCAAGGGCAATCTGGCGGTCGCCGCGGCCCAGGGTGCTCTGGGCGGGCTGATCTTCTGGCTGCTGGGCATCCAGGGGCCGGTGATGTGGGGCGTGCTGATGGCATTCCTGTCGCTGCTGCCCGCCGTCGGCGCCAGCCTGATCTGGGGGCCAGTGGCCATTTACTTTCTGGCCACGGGCGCAACCGGCCAAGGCCTGGTGCTGACCGCCTATGGCATTTTGGTGATCGGCCTGGTCGACAACGTGCTGCGCCCACTGTTGGTGGGCAAGGACACCAAGATGCCCGACTACGTGGTGCTGATCTCCACGCTGGGCGGCATGGCGCTGTTCGGGCTCACCGGCTTCGTCATCGGGCCGGCAATTGCGGCGCTGTTCATGGCCTGCTGGGATCTTTTTGCACCGCCGCCGGGCCACGCCCCCCGCGGCCGCGAATGACCGCGTTGCCCACGGGCCCGTCAGGGCCGAGGCGCGACGCCCGCGTGTGAGGTTCTAGAATCAGGGTATTCCACGAAGCCTCCCATACCACGTACCGCGTACCGATTTGTCATGACCCACGTCGTTTCCGAGAACTGCATCAAGTGCAAATACACCGATTGTGTGGACGTCTGTCCCGTTGATTGCTTTGTTGAAGGCCCGAACATGCTGGTCATCAACCCGGACGAGTGCATCGACTGCGCGGTCTGCGTCCCCGAATGCCCGGCCAACGCGATTTTTGCCGAGGAAGACCTGCCGTCCGACGAACTGGCCTTCATCAAGATCAACGCCGAACTGACGAACGCGCCCGGCTGGAAGACCATCACGCGCCGCAAGGGCGCGCTGCCAGACGCCGACGAGTTCAACGGCCAGCCGGGCAAGATCACCGAACTGCAGCGCTGACACGCCCGGCCGCAGGCACGCTTCGCGCACGCGGCCACTCCTGCTTCCCCTCTCCTTTTCTTCGCCTTCCCATCGATGGGCGGGCTTTTGCGTGCGCGAAGCGTAGTGCTTGCATGCAAGCGTGTCGATAGTCCGCCCTGAACAATTCCGTTTTCAACTGCCGGCAGGCTGGTGCTCATGCGAAGCGGCGAGCAGCACAGCAATGACAGCCTGCATCGACAGCCCGAAGCGGGCGCAACAAAGCCGCAGTGCGGCCAGGATCAGACGCAGGTTATGGCCTGCGCCGCACATGACCGCATGGATGGCATCTCCCAACTGGCCCTTGAGCGGGTTCCGGGCTAATCTGCCGTCCATCTTCATATGCCCAATCGCCGGCTCAATGGCGCTTCTTCTTTTGATCATCG